>CAJXJV010000050.1 GCA_913055135.1 uncultured Desulfurobacterium sp.
TGTTAAGAAAGTTGGCTATATAGAACCGATCCTTGTCCGCTATGACGAAAAGAAAAACAAGTACGTAATCATCGATGGAGAACATCGTTACTACCTGTTAAAACACGCCGGTATAGAAGAGGCTCCATTCCTAATTGCAGACATTCCAGAAGAAAAAGCAGTTTTAGCTACCGGTCTTATAGACACTATCCGAGGAAAGTTTGATAGCGATGAGGAGGCTTATAGAGAATACCTAAAACTCCTTGAAGAAACCGTACCAACTGAGCTTTTAGAAGGATTCTTTGATGAAGACATAGAAGCTCTTAAAACAGTTATTGAAGAAGATGAGCAAGAAACTCAGGAGCTCTTTGACCATGCAGAGATAGAAGGACAAATAGAGAACGTAAAGAGAGAAGCTTTTACCGTTATGCTCTCCAAGGAAAACATGAACGTAGTCAAAACCCTGATAGAAAAGTACAAGAGAGACCTCCAGATGACAGATGAAGAAGCCTTTATGAAACTGATTAAAGCTCCCATCACAGAGATAGAGAATGGCTATGTTGTAGCTGGAATTGCTTATGCCATTCAGAGAGACCTTGAGGAGAACGGTGAAAGTTTAGAAATACAAGATTTTTCAGACACTAATGAGAATCAAGAAACTTGAAAGCAACTTTAAACTCTCACTTTTATAGAGAGGGATTTTAAAGAGATGGCGAAAAAGAAAAAAATTACTCAGTCAAAAAAGAGTTACGAGCTCCGTAGTAAAGTAATCAAGCTCCTTGCCCGTGGACTTTCCCAGACTGAGATAGCAAAACTTCTTGGCAAGACTCCTCAAAGGATCCACCAGATAGTTAAAGAAATCAGAGAAGGCGATGAAGACGGACTCCATCCCTGGGACATTGAAGTCAAATTCCAGGCTATAGAAAAGGAGCTCTGGAAGAACTATGACAAGGCTAAAGATGTGAAAGAAAAAGTAATGGTCTTAGCAGAAATCAGAGAAACCAATGCCCGTGGTGTCCAGATAATGCAGAGTATGGGACTCCTTCCTAAGGTCCCGGATGAAGTCAACATGGTAGCAACCCAGCAGATTCAGGTTGACCGCAAAGTAGCAGAGATTCCAAAAGAGGAAAGGGAAAAGTTAGTAAAAGCGATTGAAGTTCTTACGACACTCAAAAAGAAAAAGGAAAACAATGAACAATGAAGATATTGTTCAAGCCGTTAATCAAATTCAGGAAACAGGACTTTCAGAACTTGAAAGAATTGTAGAGGAGCTCGATCTATCTCCAGATGCAATTGATTTGCTCATAGAAATTTTCCAGGAAATTCAGAAGTACGGTTACTCTCCACTATTAGACCAGATACGATATGCAGATTACAGATTTAAGCCAGTCTCTATCAGAGAATTTGTTCTTTCTCCTTACTACCTTAACAAAGCTAAATACATAAGACCAAAACTTTTAAAGGAGCTGGAAAACTTCTTTAACGGTGATTACATAATCGCTTTACTAACAGGTTCTATTGGATGGGGAAAAACAACCTTCGGGATAATTGCAAAGCAGTATATCTTCTATAAGCTTTTTATTTTGAGAAACCCACAGGAATACTACGGTTTAGATCCATCTACAGAAATTGCCCTCGTCAACTTTTCAGTTAACCTTAAAACAGCTATGACTTCTTTCTTTAACAGACTCAAAAACGACCTTATGACAAGTCCATTCTTTAAGCACTTTATCCTTGAGGGAGAAATAGACATAAAGAAAGAGGAAATAAGAACCAATAACAACATTATTCTCCAGCCACTTCCTATCAGTAATGAAGCTATCAGTTTGAACGTTTTCTCAGCAGTAATTGACGAAGCAAACTTTTTAGGACAGAAGAGAAAAGGAAATGAAGTCTTTGACATAGCTGAGGAACTCTTCGATTCTCTCTACCGAAGACTTGAATCCAGATTCCAGCAAAAAGGTAGAGTACCAGGAAAGTTGATGATTCTCTCTTCTGCCAAATATCCAGAAGACTTTACGGAAAGAATGATTAGAGAATTCAAAGGCAATCCAATGGCTTATATCAGGCGTTATGCTATCTATGACGTTAAAAGTGGATACGAAAATTCCAAAAGGTTCAGAGTTTGCCTTGGAAGCCTATCCCAGCCCCCGAGGATTATTGATAGTGAAAAGGACTGTGCGGACTGCTTTATCGCTAAAGGAAAAACCTACCAGAATTGCGGTTTTGAACAGATTTTAGTACCAGAAGAGTTTAGATACTCCTTTGAAAGGAACATTGAAAAGGCTATTAGAGACATAGCAGGAAGACCTGTTCTAACCACAGCACCTTTCTTCCATAACAGGGAATCTATTCTTAACTGCATAGATCCAGATAAAAAGCATCCATTCAGCAAAGAAGTTTCTGTTGAGCTTGGAGACATTCAGATAGACTATGAGAAGATGAACCTTGATAGAAGTCTTAAAAGGTACATTCACATTGACCTTGGAGTTACAGGAGATGCTACAGGTATAGCTATGGTTCACTTTGCAGGATTTAAGAAGGTTAAAAGATTACTGCCAGATGGAACAGAGCATTATGAGGAGCTCCCGATCGCTGAGGTTGATTTTGTTCTCCGGGTAGTGCCTAAGTCAGAGATTCCTATCTCCAGAATAAGGGAGTTTATCTACGCAATAGTGGAAAAGCACGGACTTTATGTTAGAAGGATTTCTTACGACCAGTTTCAGAGTAGAGAATCCATTCAGCAGTTTAAACAGAGAGGTTATAATGCTGAAAGGATTTCAGTTGATGCTACTCTTGAACCGTATATGAGTTTGAAGGAAGCATTCTTTGACCGGAGAATAATCCTCTATCACTATGAGCCTCTCTTACAGGAGCTCTTTGCCCTTGAATTTGACGGTAGAAAAGTTGACCATCCGCCAGATGGGAGTAAGGACGTTGCAGATGCCTTGTGTGGAGCAGTTTATAGCTGTTTTATAGACAATCAGATTTCAAAGGTAATAGAACCAAGTGTAGGAGAGCATGAGGAGGAAGGAGAAGAAGAAGAATGGTGGTGGTAACTAACAACTGAATTGTTAATTAGAAAGATTGACAATCCAAATAATTTGCATTATTATTTTCCCGATACCTCCTGAACGGGAAGAACTATGAGAGTCGCAATTGATCTACCTGAAGGTGTTTTTAATGCTCTGATAAGAAAGCAAGGAACAGTAAAGGAAATCGTTGAGAAGATTGTCATTGAGGCTGCTAAGGGTAATAACGGTTGGATGAAAGCACACATTGAGGCTGAGAAAGAGGCTTTAAGGAGAAAGATTCACAAATTGGAAAAGGAAAAAGAAAGACTGGAATCTCTTCTTGAGGAAAAATCCGCTTCTATGCAGGAAAGAGTTAAAGAGCTCCAAAAAGAAAACGAAAAACTTAAAAGGCAGTTAAAAGAGATGGAAAGACAAAAACCTTCCCCTGAAATAGACTACAACCTTATCGGCATAGTTGTTAGAGACAGCGTCAAAAAAGCTTTCCATGATCTGCTGAAAGAATACGAAACCAGAGGATTCCAAGTCCAGAAATCTTTTACTGAAAAGTGCCGTGAGGTAATAGTTGCAGTTAACAAATACCTTGAATCGATAGACGAACCTGTAAGATTAAGAATGAGCGTTCAAGGCAATGGAGATATGATTTTATGTGAGCCTAAGATAATAGCCAACTTTCTTGACTACTACGCTATCCATCCTGAAAAGCTCAAAAGCCTTGCAAGGCTCATAAGAGAAATTGACCCTGAAATAGAAGTACAGGTTATAGAACCTGACATGTGTAAGGGCTACATTTTGCTAAAATCTAATGCAAATGAATTGCACGAGGTAGAGGATGTCCATATTTAAGGACTTATTTGGGTTTCTCTCCCGAAACGAAGAAAGCACGTCTGAACCAGAGCCTAAAGGTTATAGTTACGAGGCTACTTCTCCTTTAGCTTCTCTTCTAAATCTCTCTACAGACAGAATGGAGAGATATGCTGAGTACGAAAAGATGATGGAAATGCCATACGTTGCAGCAGCAGCAAAGGTATATGTTGATGAATGTTGTCAAAGAAATCCAGATACAGGCAAGATATTTGCATTCTCAAGTAAAAATCCAAAAGTTGAAAAACTGATAAGGGAGCTATTTAATCGCATAAAGATTGAAGAGAAATGTCCTTTTATTGCGAAGGAGCTCTTTAAGCTTGGAGACTCTTTCTGGGAAGCTGTTTCAGAAGAGGGAAAAGGAGTTCTCGGAATCTATCACAGACCTGCAAAAACAGTAGAAAGAAAAGAAGATAACAAGGGAAGACTGGAAGGATTTAAGCAAAAAGTACGTGGTGAAGTTATAGAGTTTAAACCTGATGAAATGATTCATTTCAGACTCCTTGAAGATATGAAGTTCTACCCTTACGGCTATCCAATCCTTGAAGATGCAAGAAGAATCTACAGGCAATTAGCACTAATGGAAGATGCCGTTGTTATCTACAGACTTACCAGAGCTCCAAACAGATGGGCTTTCTACATAGACGTTGGAAGTATGCCTCCAGAAAAAGCAGAAGCTTTTATTGAGAAGCTTAAAAAGAAGTTCAAGAAGAAAAGGCTTATAGATCCGAAAACTGGAAAGTTTGTAGCAAAACCAGATTTTCTTGCAGCAGATGAAGATTTTTACTTCCCTGTCTTTGAAGGTGGTAGAGGTTCAAGAGTTGAAAGTCTTGCTGGAGCTTCAAACATAGCAGATATTGCAGATATAGAGTACTTCAATAAAATGCTCTTTGCTGCTCTGAAAACCCCAAAAGCTTACCTTGCCAATGAAGAAGGATTTTCTACAAGAGCAACTCTCTCCTCTATTTCCATTCAGTTTAGTCGTTCTGTCAAAAGCATTCAGAATGCGATTGTTGACGGTGTCAAACGGTTAATAGAAATCCACCTGGAAAAGCACGGCATTAAGGATGCCGAATTCACCGTTACTATGCATTCTCCAAATTACATAGAAGAAGAGTTGAGAATGGAATCCCTGCTTAAAAGGGTTCAGGTTGCTGAACAACTACTTGGTCTCACTGATAAAGAAGGGAATCCGATAGTTGATAAAGATTACGTTCTCAAACACGTTTTAAAGATGGAGGGAACGGAAGATGGAAAAGTATCTCCAAAGGCTTAAGAAGTATTCAAAAGAGGCAGTAACTGAAATTCTCTCTGCAATAGTAGAAGCTTTCTATCTTCTATGCAAGATATTTGCACTATCAGTAATTCTCATTCTTATGCCATTACTGGCAATGATAGACCTTGAAAGCACTTACTGGGAGGAAGAAGAAAGTGAAACTGAAAGAACTCTGTAAATACTGTGAGTGGAATCACCAGGGACATTGCACTATGGGAAATGACAACTGGAAAGCTCTGATGGCAGAAGAAGAGGTAGGTTGCGAAGATTTTGAGCCTATTAATCTGTGCAATAGCTGTAAAAAGAATTGTAGAGAAGAAGTTCCCGAAACCAGAATTGTAGATTGTCCAAGATATGAACCAGCATAAAAACCAAACCGTGGAGGTGGAGGATGAACATTAGTTACATCAGCTACACACAACTTGTGACTTACTTGCGGTGTGGGAGGTGGTATCAATTTAAGTACGTTGACAAGATAGCTCTACCTACTCCTTCAGGAAT
This sequence comes from uncultured Desulfurobacterium sp., assembly GCA_913055135.1. Taxonomy (GTDB): domain Bacteria; phylum Aquificota; class Aquificia; order Desulfurobacteriales; family Desulfurobacteriaceae; genus Desulfurobacterium. The sequence continues at coordinate 5,653 of CAJXJV010000050.1, forward strand.
AGTCCTTGGTAGAGCAGTCCATGCAGGAATAGAAACTAACTACAAAAACAAACTTGAAACCGGAGAAGACCTTCCGATTGATTCTCTCCTTGATGCCTACAACGATTCCTTTGAAGAGACTGCCCTTGAAGTTGATGTCTGGGAGCTTCCAAAGGAAAGAGAAAAAGACCTTGGTTATAAACTCCTTAAAGCTTACCATCCAAAAATCTCGAAAACAGTTAAGCCTATTCTTGTTGAGGAGGAAGAGTGGATTAACGATCCAGAACTCAAACTTAACGTGATTGTTAAAAAGGATGTTGAAACAAAAGACAGCATAATTGACATAAAAACAATCTCAAGGCTTCCAGAAACTATTCCGTTTGATTACGAGCTCCAGCTTGCAATGTACTCACTCTATACCGGGAAAAGAAAAGTCCAACTCCATGCTCTTGGCAAGAAACATTTGAAAGCAAAAGTATTGCATAAAGAGTTTAATGATGAAGAGCTTTCAAGTTTCCGAGAAGTGTTAAAGCAGGCTGTAAGAGGAATAAGAGCTGGAGTTTTTCTCCCAACAGGAGTAAACCATAAGTGGGCTTGTGCTTTTTGTGAATACGGCAAGCTTGGACTCTGTGAATTCTGGAGGGAGAAGTAATGACAGTAATCGCTACTGAGTTTAAAGATATAGACCAGAACAGGTATTACATCAGTGCCAACGGTTACTGCTTTATAGAGCTTAACTGCGATACAGAGAAAAAGGTTAGAAAGATCGCAAGGCTATTCGGTGAAGAGATAATCAAGAAGGAAAACGGTCATGGGATACATAGAAAAACGATGAGCTTCGGTTTCCCTTACGAACTCCTTAAACAGGCTCAGCTTAGAGGAGCAAAGAGAGTAGTTATCATCTTCAACGGATCTGTCTTTATAACTGACCTTGAAAAGTTTTTTAGCAAAGGCTTTGTTCTTTTCTTTAAGGAGAGAGCTGAAAGAAGAATTTACTTACCCATGACCGAATTTGATGAGATAAAAGATGCAAGATATTTGCAGTATTACGAACAACTCGTAAAAGGAGGTTAAAGTGTCAAGAGAATTGGTAGAGCAAGCAAGAAATATCCTGAAAAAGCAGGAAAAATGTGTCGAGCTTCTGGAGATTTTCACAAAGAATGAAGATAGAGATCTCTACTTCAAAATTCACAGTTTAAGCCAGCAGATAGCCAATGAGCTTGAAACATGGAGATACCAGTTTAAGAAAACTTACGGAAGGGGGCTATGATGGAATTTAGAGCAATTCCAGGAAGTGTAAATGAATTCAAGCACTGGGCTGGAACGGTAAGGGAATTAGGAATTGTAATCGTTGCTAAAAGTGAAGAGCTTCTACCGGTTGTTAAATACAACTCCAACGGACTTGATTGTAAAGCAGATCTGAGTGAGGGAATTCTTTTTAGAGACAGAGACAATGAGGAATATTCTTCCAAAGGGGATAAAAGAGATTTCCTATCCCCTATGGAAAGAGCTTTAATTCCTCTCGGCTTTAAAGTCTATATGCCAACAAATTGCTTTATGGATATAAGACCAAGAAGCGGAATTGCCTGGAAAAATGGCATCACAGTCCTTAACAGCCCCGGATTTGTAGATAACGATTACAGAGACACTGTTAAAGCACTTCTTATAAACCTTTCCCTTAAAAAGTTTGAAATCCATCATGGAGACCGCATTTGTCAGGCAGTATTCAGCAAGGAATACCCTATCTACATAGGAGCTAACAAAGAAATTTTTGACCGATTTGAGGAATTTTTTCCATCGGCAAGAGGAAGGAGAGGTTTTGGAAGCACGGGGGTGAAATGAAAGAAGACTTTCCTCTTCCCGTAGTTATCGTTGAAGGTAAAACCATTGGAACGAGAAAAGCAAGGAGACCAGAGAGGGACGCTGAAAGTTCTCTCTGGTTCTCTGCTCTTGGAAGTGAGTACTACAAGGAGAAAAAGAGAGCTACAGACAGGGCTTTTAAGAAATACAAGAGGCTTAAGGAAAAGTTTAAAGAAGAAGGCTGGCAGTTAATACAAGATTTCCTTAACGGCAAAATCAATGCAGGACAGTTAAGGTTCAGGATAAAAAAGCTCTTTAAAGAGACTTACCACAAAGCTTATGACCTTGGAATGGAATCCTCTGGAGTGCCATTTGTCAAAAAAGAAACCATTGACATTAGCTGGTTAGATGGTGCAAGAAAGCATGAATACAAATACCTGAATGGTTTCCTCAGAGACCTTGAAAAGAAATCTGGCAAGATGGATTACGAAAGACGCTGGGAGATGTACGTTAACACTCTTGATTTTGTCTATCAGGCTGGGAAGATTGAAGCTCTTCCTGCTCAATACGTAATAGACTGGGTAATGACAGAAGCTGAACACTGCGAAAGCTGTCTTTTCCTCCAGAGGCATTCTCCTTATACAAAGTGGACTCTTCCCTGTGTGCCAAGAGATGGAACTACAAAGTGCCTCAGCAACTGCAAGTGTTATTTGAGAGTAAGACCACCTAAGAACCAAAAAGAATGGTTACAGGCTAAAAGGATCGATAAAAACTGGATGTTGAGGGAGTTGAGGAAAATCAAGGAGGGAAGGTGAAATTTTTCGACCTTTTCGCAGGAATAGGTGGTTTCAGAATTGCTCTGGAAAGAGAAGGTTTTACCTGTGTTGGGTTTTGTGAAATAGATAAATGGGCAAGAA
>CAJXJV010000051.1 GCA_913055135.1 uncultured Desulfurobacterium sp.
TTTTCAAAAAGGTTTATTAGAAAATCAAAGCTTTTTTCAGACGGTTTAAAACTCTTTGGGAATTGTGCAAGTAAGGAGTAAAGATTCTCTCCCAGGATTTCCTTAATCATGAAGAATGGAGAAACATTCTTGTCAGTTAACTGTTTATAGTGGGTTATTCCTCTATAGAGCTTGAAAATATAGGTGAGCTCTGGAGCTCTCTTTTTGTAATTCTTGATTGAGGACCTGACCGGCAATCTGTAGAAAGTGGAATTTATCTCCAATGCATTAAAGTGTTCTGCATAGTACTCAAGCCACTTAGATGGTGGAAGTTCAAAGGGGTAGAAGATGCCCTTCCACCCCCAGTACATAAAACCGCTTGTTCCGATGAAAATCATCTCTTTTCTTTGATAAGGTTTAAAACTTCCCTCACTCTCCTTCCAACGCTCCTTGCTGTCTGGAGTCCCCATTCGTCTATTTCAAATGTGTTATCGACCTGCTTTGCAACAGCAGCACCTCCAAAGTGAGCGGTTGGATCTGAGTCTGCCACTAAGATCATTCCGTGAATAAGAGCCCAGGAGTGAATTGCTTGAAGAGTGTGTTCCTGTCCTCCGTGTTTTGTTGCACCTACAGCTATTGCTGCACAAATCTTATCCTTTAGATCCCAGTTTACCCTCAGTGTTCTTGACCTGTCAAAGAGAGTCTTTAACATTCCCGTGATTGAACCAAAATAGACAGGAGAACCAACAATTATTGCGTCGGCTTCTTTCATCTTTGCTGCAATTTCTTCGTAACCGTCCTTCACGATGCATATACCGCCATTTTTCTTGCAGGCGTTACAGACCTTGCAGTACTCCAGAACATAGTCGGAAAGAGAAACTATTTCCGTTTCAAAATCCTGGAGCTCCTTTAAAGCTTCTTCAAGGAGAATTAGAGTTGAACCTTTCCTATGGGATCCGTTAATGGCAAGGACTTTCATCTTTCACCTCCGAAATTAGAATTGGAAAATTTTAACTAAACAGGAAGCTCAATAACAAAAGTGTTTCTATCAACCGTGTAGATCTTCCCTCCGTGATCTTCAACTATCTTTTTGACTATTGATAGTCCCAGTCCCCAACCTTCTTCTTTTGTTGAGACATAAGGAGCAAAAAGTTTGTCCGCTATCTCCTCAGGAATTCCGGGTCCGTCATCTCTGAATACAATAAAAACCTTACCATCCCTGGTCGTTGTGGAAACGTTGAATTCAGTAGCTCCTGCTTCAATGCTGTTATCTATAAGATTTGTGAAAACTTCTCTCATAAGACTTCTGTCAACAGGAATCTGGGGAATGTCCTCAAGATTGAAGTTTATTTTAATCTTGTTTTCATAAGGTTCGATTGTACTTCTTATCAATTCATTGATATCTGTAATCTTCTTCTCAGGAAGAGGTAGTCTTGCAAATCTTCTGAACTCATCTATAAGACGCTTTATAACCTCTACTTCAGCAAGTATCGAATCTACAGCTTTATCAATAATTTCTTCAATTTGAGGATTTCCTTTCCTGAATTGCCGTCTTATCCTCTCAGCGTTTAACGTAATCGGGGTAAGTGGATTTTTGATTTCATGGGCGATTCTCCTTGCCACCTCTTTCCACGCTTGAGCTTTCTGAGCTTTAACTAAGTCTGTAACATCCTCCACAATCAGGATTCTGTCAGAAATTTCAGGAGAAACTATAAGTTCAACTGCAAGAAACTTTTCACTGCCGCCTATTTCCTCTCTGACTTCTGTCTTCCTGATTCCAGACTCTATCATCTGTTCCACTGCCTTTTTAAGTTCCGGGTATTGGGAAAGGAGATTCCAGACGGAATTCCCTTTGTTCTTGTTGGAAAGTCCAAAAAGTCTCTTTGCCGATTGGTTGCACGAAACTATAACTCCTTCATGGTTAAACGTTATGATAGCCGGAGAGATATTGTTGAGGATTTTCTCCATATATCGGCGGCTCTCTTCGAGGGATCGTTTGAGAGCTCTCAACTGCTCAACCATATAATTGAACGCTGTTATAACGTGTTTGAGCTCGTCTGAAGCTTCTTCCTCCACCTTTACGTTAAGATCGCCCTTAGAGATCTTCTGAGTTGCTCTGTAGAGAGCTTCAATGGGAATTGTTATTCTCTTTTCAAAGTACCTTGCAAACCATAGAGCTCCGAAGAGAACAGCAAGCCCCATTATTCCAAAGGCTAAAGTGTAGAGAGTTTTTATCGGAGTCTGATAGGTTACAAGTGTTTCATAGTTGGTACGGAGCTCTTTTATTTTTGTGATATTTTTTACTAAGGTTTCTGGTAATCTTTTTGAAACACAGTAGATATGATTTGAATTTTTCTGACAGACGATTATCTCTCTGCTTTTCTTATCTATGTAGGAGTAACTATTAAATTTCCTTAAAGCCTCTATCTCCTCTTTAGAAATTGGTATATTTCCAACCCTGACTAATTTTCCATTGGCTCTAAGAAATCCATCTATTCCGTAAACTTTCAGTGTATGAGACGTGACTCTTCTATGGGAAAGCTGATTAATCTTTCTCTTCAGGTCATCTGCTATGAATTTGATAAATTGATCGGAAGTCTCTTCTGAGATTCCTACAATTCTCTTTACCTGAATCCTCAAAAGCCTGTCAAGACCTTTATTTACAACGCCACTTGAGAGGAAAATTGTAAAAAGTGCGGGTCCAAAAATTAAGAGAACAAAAGCGGTAAAAATTTTGAGCCTCAAGTTTGTTTTAAAGTGGGGGAAAAAGAAGAGAACCAGATTTCTGATAAAAATTGCAAAGAGAACTGTCAGCAGTATCAGTATAAAGATAAAAAGAATGTGAAAAACGGGGTTGTTAAGGTAGAACTCCCCCGAAAAGGAGGAGATAGAGCTAATTCCAAAGTAACCTATAAGAACAATCCCCAGAAAGAGAAGGAAAATCTTAATAGCTTTTCTAAACACCTACTATCTCTCTCATATTTGTTACAAATGGCTCTCTGTGCTTTGCAGGATTAATTTCTCTTTCCTTTATTTTCTTAACTGCTTCGGGAAGAAAGTCTATAATGTCACAGGCTTTTAGTGATTCCTGGCTTAGTTCTTTAGCTCCAATGTCTCCAGCTAAGGCGTGCAAAAATACTCCAAATTTGGCTGCATCCTCAGCTTCTACTCCCATTCCGAGAAGAGCTCCAATAATCCCGGAAAGAACGTCTCCTGTTCCTGCTGTAGCCATTCCAGGATTTCCTATAACGTTTATGTAAACCTTACCATCTGGTGTTGCTACAACGGTTCTTCCGCTTTTGAGAACAACTGTTACACCAAACTTCTGGGCAAACTCCTTAGCTTTTTCATGTGGAGATTTGAGTATCTCTTCCTTTGAAAGTCCTGTAAGTCTTGAAAATTCCCCGATGTGGGGGGTAATGATTATCTCCTGTTTCTTAGTTTTAAGTATCTCAGGAGCTTCAGCAATAGCATTAATACCATCTGCGTCGATTACAAGGGGTCTGGTTACTTCCTTTATGACTTTGCGGGCAAATTCAAAGGTTTCTGGTTCATTTCCAAGACCGGGTCCCAGAATAACTGCTGAGAATTTCCCTTTTTCAACAGTTTCAACAACTCTGTCGAGAGTGTCTATTCCAAAATATCCTCTACCGGCATCAGGAATAGGAATTGACATGGTTTCTGTCAATTTAACTTCAAATATTGTGTTAAGTGAGGCTGGAACTATAACTGTTGAAAGTCCAGCACCTGTCCTTAAAGCTGCTTCCGCAGTCATACACGGAGCTCCCGTCTTTCCAGCCGAACCTCCAATAACTGCAACATGACCATACGTGTATTTATGGCTCATTATCTCCCTGATTGGATAGGTAAAAGCGACTTCATCAAAAGTCAGTATGTACCTCTGAGGACCTAAAAGGAAAGGAATATCTTCTGGAATTGAGATATCGACAACAAATAGCTCCCCGACATAGTAGCAGGCAGGAGGCATTATGTGGGCAATCTTAGGGAAACCGAAGGTAACCGTGATATTAGCTATAATGTGAGTGCCTATTATCTCTCCAGTATCTGAAGAAAGTCCCGATGGAATGTCAACAGAGACAACAGTTTTATTTGCTTTGTTTATTACTTCAATCAGATCTCTATAAAAGCCTTCGACAGGTTTTGAAAGACCTGTTCCAAATATCGCATCGACAACAAAATCTGCCTCTTTCAGAAGAGAGTAAAATTCAACAAGCCTTGTGGAATCCTTTACAACGTGAACCGGGACTGGAAGCCTTGAAAGAACTTCTGCATTTGTTCTCGCATCTCCCTTCAGTTCCTCTATCTCAGCAGTCAGGACAACTTCAACGTCGTATCCCAGATTGTAGAGATTTCTCGCTATTGCCAATCCATCTCCACCGTTGTTACCCTTACCGCATACAACAACTACAGAGTTTCCTTCGACTTTATCGTAAATTACAGATACGACACCCCTTGCAGCGTTTTCCATCAGGACAATACCTGGTATCCCAAGAACTTCAATAGTTTCCCTATCAAGGTTCCTCATCTCCTCCGCTGTTGTTACCCTCATCTCTCCCTCCTCATTCGGTTACTTCTTTACTGCCATTTTCCTCTCGTAGTTTCTTTTAAGTTTTTTGTACTTTTCAAGTGCAAGCCTCTTCTGAAGTGGTGAAAGCCTGTCTATAAAAACAATCCCGTTAAGATGGTCAATTTCATGCTGAAATGCTCTTGCAAGGAGCCCTTCTCCCTCTATTGTGAACTCTTCACCATCAAGGTTCTGAGCTTTAACCTTTGCGTATGCAGCTCTTTTCACCTTCTTGTAGAGTCCAGGGAGGGAGAGGCATCCTTCCTCTTTTATCTCTTCTCCTTCAAGGGTAACTATCTCAGGGTTTATGAGAACAATCTGTTCTTTTCCCTGATTCTCCTTCCCGGAATGTAGGTCAATGATAACTATCCTTTTCAAAATTCCCACCTGATTTGCGGCAAGTCCAACACCACCCCTTTTGTACATTGTTTCAAACATGTCGTTAACGATCTGTCTGATCTCTTCGTTAAAATCTGTTACGGTTTCAGCTTTTTTCTTTAAGACTTCATCTGGATAGATACGTATCTCTCTAACCATTCATCATCCTCCTTGCTACTTTTAAACTCTCTTCTACCTCTTCAGGTCTTTTATTCTCAAGGTTAAATATATAGTTATCAGGAATCTTTTTTAACAGTTTGAAGAAACTGTCAAAATCAAAAGTTCCACTTCCAATTATTCCATGCTCATCTTTTTCCCCGTTGTTATCGTGGACGTGAAACTCAAAAATTCTACCTTTGAATTTCTCAATCCAGACCTCTAAAGGTTCTTTCGAAAAGAGGTTGAGATGCCCGATGTCTATGCATACCCCAACGTTTTCGGGAAGTTGCTCAAGAAGTCTTTCAAGGTGGTCTGGAACTTCATCAAAGACATTTTCAAGTGCAACTTTGCAAGTAGTTTTCTCTGCTACGTATTTAAATGTTTCAACAGTGATCCTAAGCCATGTGTCGTAAATCGGGTAAGTTTTAGCCGGGTGAAAACCGGTATGGAAAACAATGGTTTCAGCCTCTAATACCTTTGCTGCGATGAGAGTTTCCTCGAATCTTTTCCTTGTAGCTTTTAGAATGTAGCTGTCAGTAGCTCCTGGATTCAGATCTAAAAAAGGACCATGAACTGTTATAGGTTTTGTTCCTGCTAACTTACGCAATTTCCCGTACTCTTTTAAGTTAAAAGAGTCAAGGATTTTAGATGTTAGCTGGAGCTCTACTCCAATGCCTAACTCAATTACCCTTCTGGCGGCGTCAAACCCCTTAACCAGTTCTCTACCTGATACGTGACCCACAATCCTCATTTCAGCTCCATCATTTTATTGTAGAATTTGAATAGAGTTCAAGCTATTCCGGAGGGCAAATGAAATCAAGAATAATTTTCATTGTCCCTGCTCTTCTCTTTTCCATTCCTGCCCATGCAGAAAGTCCTACTACAGACTTTAAATTTCAAGGAGAGACAGGATTTATCACTGGTAACTTTAAGGGGAATTATAGAAGAGAATCGGGATACGAAAAATGGAGCGGGAGAAAAAGTAGTCCAGTTTACAAGCTGGATATAGAAAACCTCTTTACCGTAAAAAACACCGCAAGATTTAAACTTTCTATAACCTCTGGAAGCACGAAATCTCCCTACATTTCCTTCTTTTCTTCAGAAGAGGATAAACTGTTTAGTGGCGGTATTAAAACTTTTAATGTGAGAGAGCTCTACTTTGAAAAGCAGCACTTTATTCTGGAGAAGCTAACCTTAACCGCTGGAAAGCAGCAGTTTAGCTTTTCTCCGCTGCTCTATGACTATCTCTGGGGTGGAAAGTTTACATACAAATTGAACAACTCTCTATCATTTACGTGGAACCAGATTGCAGGGTATGAAGGAAATTACCTTCTATTTAACAGTGAGGAAGAGGACGACATAGATGTTTTTGGTCCCTCCTTTGAGCTAAAGAAAGACTCCTACACATTTAACCTTTCCGCTTTAAGAATTTCTGACGCAATGGGAAATAGTAGTGGTATAAACAAAAATGCCGTTTTAGGAACATTATCCTATCAATTAAATGAAAATCTTTCTTTTTTCCTTTCTGGAGCTCTTGAAAATGGCAATCCTGCCATATATGCCAGACTCGACTACGATAATTTTTCACTTTCTGGGGGTTACAGCGATAAGGACTTTACCTCTTACGGCTTTGGAGAAGGGTTAAGAAAGATTGGTCTTTTATACAGACCTTCCTTTTCTGATGTTCAATTTCTAAAAGCTTCTTACGGTTTTTCACTTAACCGGTTTAATTTTAAAGTTTATGGGCTTCACTTAGAAAACTCAAACGGTAAACTGATAGGTAACGAATTGGGAGGAGAGGTTGATTATCCTCTCTTTAATGGCTCTCTGTTTCTCCAGACTGCTATTGGAAAGAGTGGAGCGTATCTCTTCTACGGTGGCTATAGGTGGGGCATTTCGTCTCCTCTCAGATATAACAGTAACAGCTTTAATGTAGAAGTCAAAAATTACTTTAACATCCTTGGTGAATACGAAAACTTTTCTAAAAGGTTTTATCGACCCCAGAACGGTTATGAGGGATGGGAAGGAGCAAGACACATTGGATTCTGGCACTCAACTTACAAGCTAACTCTGGAATCCGACAGCTTGAAACTAAAAATCTCAACAGGAAAAGACTCAAAGGTTGACTACGTTGTCTGGGGAAATACAGCAGACAATTTCAGGTACAGCAAGAACCATGAAAAGCTGTGGCACTTTGAGGAAGTAAGTTATAGCGGGGAAAATCTAACTCTTGGTCTTCAGAACTTAACAATCTTAGGTTTTGTTTCTGAAAACCTGACCGGGATTTCTTTTAGCAGAATAGTTTCTGGAGGCTATTTCTTCGAGCAGCACGGAGAAACTTTAAAAGGAAGCTCAAAGTTTCACTACCTCTACCTGGCAGTTCCTTATAAGGATTTTGTGTTCTCTTACCTTTATAGAACCAACAGAAACGAATTTAACTCAATCTACTCTTTTGGTTATACGGGCAAAAATGTGAAATTCAGTTATTTGAGAGAGTATGGAACAGAAACCGACAACAGCTGGGGAAGTTTTATTTCAGGGAAATTTAATATTTATAGACTAAGGTTTTATGGACTTTATAGAGTTTATTCAAAAACCTTCCGCACTTTTGGTCTAAGAGAGTACCATAGGGACGATGGCTACATCTATAGACCTGGGGAAAGTGATGTCCGATTTGCCAAACTGACTATCTCGAGAGAATTAAAAACAGGACTGAAACGAATCGATAGGCTAAAACCGGAAATTAAGCTTCTCTACGATAGACTTTCGCGGTTTTCTGGTAGTTATGTAGGTGAAGAAGGAGGAATTATCATATCGTTAAAACCTGGAAAATTCTGTAAGCTTTCTCTGGTCGGAACAGTAGGGAATAATAACTCTTATTACGAAGGCTTAAGATTTGACCTGGAGTGGTAGTCGTCCCCCTCGTCTATAATAACAGACTCAGCATCTGGTTTTTCAGAGACGAGTTCTAAGAACATTTTGCACAACTTACTCAGTTCCTCTTTCTTTTCAGGATTAACCTCAGAAGAAGAGGTATGTTCTTCCCCTTCTTCGGACTTTAAATAATTCATCATTCTCACTTCCTGCAGAAGTTCTTTCATGAGATTTCTGGTTTCCTCTATGCTCCTGTAAATCATCAAGAGAAAAACAGGAACAAAGAAAGCCAGCACAACTATTGCAACTGAAACAATTCCAACGAGGAACAGGAAAATATCCAATTCATTCA
>CAJXJV010000052.1 GCA_913055135.1 uncultured Desulfurobacterium sp.
AACATTGTATAACAATACTTTAACACATTTATGGGTAATACAAAGTTAGAAAAGGGGGAACTCTTAACAGTTTTTGAAGAGGAATACAGAAATTTTTATCATTTCTGAAACTTTGATAGAATAAATCATAAATGTAAAAATTTAATTTAAAATCCTTTATTTAAGGAGGAGAATTATGTTAGTAAAAGAAATTGCCAGAAGGGCTAAAAGAAGAGAAGGTTTTTCCCTTGTTGAATTGATGGTTGTTGTAGCTATCATTGCAATCTTAGCAGCTATTGCAGTGCCGCAGTATAAGAAGTATCAGTTGAAGGCGAAGACGAGTGAAGCGAGGGTTAATATTGGAGCAATTAGAAGTATGGAAGAAGCTTATTCTGTTGAGAATGATTACTATGTACTTACGAATTGGGCACCGGGAAAAATACCAGGAGTTGCTCCCGGTAAATTTGCAGAAAACGGTACAAATAATGGTTTTGACATAATAGGTTTTGCTCCATCTGGAAAAGTTTATTATTCCTATGCAGTTTTGAACAGTGGAAATAGTACAGCTGATGATTATAGTGGTAGTGACAATAGCACCGAGCTTGACGGAATTCAAGTAGAAATAACCAATAGTACCGATATCCACATCTGGGCAATTGGGGATCTTGATGGTGATGGTGATATGGGAGGAAATCCTGATCCTTCTGGTGGGTTAGGCAATAATGGTGCATTTATGTCAACTGATGAAGATCCAAAAATTTATGACAAAAATCCCGGGCATTTCTAACTTTTTGTAGCATTTTCCAGGTTTTAACTGGGATTAAAGCGGTGAAAAAGGCTTTCTCATTAGTGGAGGTTCTTGTTGCTGTTGTAATTCTTGCCATTTTATCTTCCATAGCAATTCCTTACTATAAAAAGTACTTTCTTGTCTCTAAGAGGACAGAAGCCATTAACAATCTTCTCTCCATTCGTTCAATGGAAGAAGCCTATCGAGCAGTTAATGATGAATATATTACAGCAAAATGGACTCCTGCTGATAAGCCCGCTGGAAGTTTAAAAATGGAGTGGAAGGAGGACTCTTACTTCTCCAAGCTCGGATTCAAGCCAAATGGAGCGGTTTTTTACATATACGGGGTCGGCAATATGAACGGTCTTAATAAAACTCACCTTCTGTGTGAATTAAATCCACAATCTTGCTGGAATGATGCTCCTGTTCCAGACAATGGTTTTGCTGATGTCACTTCTTATATTGACATTCTTATAAAAGCTGAAGGTGACCTTGATGATGATAATGAGACCGGGAGAATCTTTTCCCACGATGAGATTGGTAAGAAGGTTATATATGTTAACTTTTCAGAATTTTAATTGGGTAAGAAGTGAATGATAGAAGTTAAAAATTTAAAAAAGATTTTTGAAAAAGAAAAATTCCTCAGGAAAGAGAAAATTACCGTTTTAAAAGGTATAAGTTTTAAGGTCGATAGGGAGGTTTTTGGATTTATTGGTCCAAATGGTGCAGGGAAGACGACAACTATAAAGATAATAATGGACTTTATAAAACCAACCTCTGGAGAAGTCAGGGTTTTTGGGAAAAATATAAATGAAGTTAAAGAAAAAGTTGGTTTTCTTCCAGAGAGACCTTTTATTTACTCTTCGATAAAAGGTATAGAATACCTTCAATTCTGTTGTGATGTGTATGGAATTCCTTACTTTGAGAGAAAAAAGAAAATCTCAAAACTTCTTGAACTTGTTGACCTTGTTGGGGCTGAAGAAAAGACAATTTCTTCTTACTCGAAAGGAATGGTTCAAAGGCTTCTTTTTGCTTCAACTCTTATAAATGATCCAGACCTTTTAATTCTTGATGAGCCTATGAGTGGACTTGATCCGATTGGTAGAAGTATTATTGCAAACGTTATAAAGGACTTGAAGTCTCAAGGAAAAACTGTTTTTTACAGTTCTCATATTATCCAGGATGTTGAAAGGCTTTCTGATAGAGTTGCAGTAATAATAGACGGTGAAATCAAACTCTGTGATTCGGTTTCTTCAATAGTTTCAAAGTACTTAAAGGGCTACCTGATAACTTTTAAGGAGAATATGCAGTTAAAAACTGAGGAAGTAAAAAAAGATCACTTGTGGATGGAGCTGGAAAAATTGAAGTCTATGAAGTGTGAGATTGTTTCTGTTGAACCTTTAAGGCTTTCTCTTGAGGACATATTTGTAAAACTTGTGAAAGGGGAAGGAATTGAAAGTTCTTCCAATAGCAAAGCTAACAGCTAAGGAAGTATTGAAAGAGAAGCTCTTTATAGGTGTAGTTATAGTTAGTGCTATATTTTGTGTTTTGAGTTATTACCTTTCAAACATTTCTGCTGGAAATAATGTCAAAATAGCAATGGATTTTATTCTCTCTTTTCAATTTTTTATAACTGCTGTTTTTGCTATTTTTATGGTTTCAGGTTCTTTTCACAAAGACCTGAATGATAAAGTAATTTATCTGCTCTACTCAAAACCTATAACAAAGGTAGAATATCTTACAGGGAAAGTGGCTGGATTTTTTTCTGTCTTGACACTTTTATCTTTTATCCTTTTTCTTATAAATACTTCTGCGATTCTGATAATAAATAAAATTTCAAATCTCTATGTTCCCCACATTATCCTTACAGGAAGAACATTCATTTTTTCTCTGTTGCTCACATTTATGGGGCTTTTGCTGATATCGGTTGTTACTCTTTTTTCTGTTTCTTTTTCAAGTTCTACATTAGCTATGCTGGTTTCGTTTCTTGTTTTCATTATTGGTCTTGAACTTTCTCCAGTAAAAGAGTTAGTTACTGCTTCAAAACTAATTTCTGAAGTTAACAAGATAATAGTTAAGGTTGTTACTACGTATTTCCAAACTTTTCTCTTTTTGATGTGAAAACAATAGTTGTTTACCACTTTTTAAAGTTTTCTCCTTTTTTTGTTTCAGGAGTTATTGTTTATTCTGTTATTTACTCTATTTTCCTTATCCTTATTTCACTTTTAGTATTTGAGAGGAAAGAGCTTTGAAAAAGGGCATTATTGCTCTTTTATCTGTTTTTTTACTTGGAGCTTCTTCTGTTTTAATGGTAAAAGTTGAACAGTTAAAACCAATTCTTGAAGAAGAGGAAGCAATACCAGTTTATAACTTCAACTCAATGGTTTTTCTCTTTCCTGCTCTAAGAGAAGCTTTAGCTGATTTCTTTTATATGAAGACCTGTCTTTTGACAGGAACCGGGGGATTTGAAAAGAAAGAGAGAAAGAAAGAGTTTTCTTCTAAAGATTGGGAGAGGCTGGTTGGAAGTCTCTATACCATTCATAGGCTTGATCCATACTACTTCGATCCATACTATTTGGAAGCAGCTTTTATTAGCTGGATGGTAAAGGGAAATCCTGAGCTTATAGAAAGAGTAAATCAAAATCTCAAATACGGTCTTGAATTCTGTAAAGACTGGAGAATTCCTTTTTTCATAGGGTTTAATTATTTTTACTTTCTTGGGAACAAGGAAAAAGGAGCGAAGTATCTTGAGATAGCTTCTCAAATGAAAGGAGCTCCATCCTATTTGAGGCTTCTTACGTCAAGACTTTACGCTGAAAGTGGAAGAATAGATTTTGCAATTGCTGTGATAAGGGAAGAGTTAAAAAATACGCAGAACGAAAACCTTAAAAGGAAACTTGAAAAGAGGCTTAAGGCTTTAGAATCAATGAAACTCCTTTATAAAGCAATAGCAGTCTTTAAGAGTAGATTTGGTAGATGTCCATATAACTTGAAAGAGCTCATAGTAAAAGGTATTCTTATAAAGATTCCTGAAGACCCATTTGGTGGAAAGTTTTACCTGAGAGAGGATTGTAGCATCTGGACAACCAGTAATTTGAGAGATAAAAATTAAATCTGTTAATTTCCATCGGTTATCAACTGAACTTGCGTTGAAGCTTTCAATTTTTTCTCTTTATTGTCTTTGCAAGTTCTTTTAGCCTAGACAGAATCATAAGAGCTTCTAAGGGTGTGGTTGTTGAGATTTCGATTGATTCAAGTTCTTCTATCAGTTTTTCTTCAAGTTCTGAATTCCATGTAATTTCTTTTTTCTCTGCAACCCTGAAAAGGGGAAGATCTCTCCCTTCAAGCTGGTGGAGAATCTCTTTTGCCCTGTTTATGACCTCTTTCGGGATACCTGCAAGTTCTGCAACATGGATTCCGTAGGATTTTTCAGAGGCTCCAGGATAGACTTTATGTGTAAAGATGATTTTTCCATCAATTTCTTCAACTGTAACGTGTAGGTTCTTTACTCCTCTAACCTTCCCTTCCAGCTCTGTTAGCTCATGGTAGTGGGTTGCAAAAAGGGTTTTTGCGCCTATTCTCCTTGAGATGTACTCAACAACAGCTTTTGCTATGCTCATTCCATCGTAAGTGCTTGTCCCTCTACCTATCTCGTCAAGGATAACAAGGCTTTTTCTGCCTGCATTGTGAAGGATGTTGGCAGTTTCTACCATTTCCATCATAAAGGTGGAGAGTCCCTTGCTCAGGTTATCGGCTGCACCGACTCTTGAGAAGATTCTGTCAACTATTCCGATTTCTGCTCTTTGTGCTGGAACAAAAGAACCTATCTGAGCCATAACGGTTATCAGTGCAGTCTGGCGCAAGAATACGGACTTTCCGCCCATGTTTGGTCCTGTGACTATGAGGATGAAGTTCTCTTCTGTTAATTCTGTGTCGTTTGGAATGAAATCTTCTTCTAAGAACTTCTCCAGAACCGGATGTTTTCCGTTTTTGATTCTTATAGAATAGTTGTTCGTTATTTTTGGCTTTGTATATCCTCTTTCATTTGCTACTTTTGAGAAAGAGAGAAGAACGTCAATTGTGGCAATCTTTTCCGCAGTTTCTGAGATTCTCTCTGCATTCCTTGAAACGAATTTCCGAAGCTCAACAAACAGCTGATATTCGATTTTCTCTATCCTTTCCTGTGCTGAAAGGATTTTCTCTTCGAAATTTTTGAGCTCCGGGGTTATAAATCTCTCTGCATTTACAAGGGTCTGTCTTCTGATGTAGTCTTCCGGAACAAGATGGAGATTGGGTTTTGATACTTCTATATAGTAACCGAAGACATTGTTGAAGCCCACCTTTAAACTTGTAATACCTGTTCTCTTCCGTTCTCTCTCCTCAATCTCTTTAAGAATCTTTTCAGCTTCACTCTTTATTTTCCTCAGTTCGTCAAGCTCCTGGTTTACTCCTTCTTTGATTAATCCTCCCTCTCGGGATGTGTATGGTGGATTTTCAACGAGAACCCTCTCAAGCTCGCAGTAGATGTCGTATAGATCATCAAAGTTTTTGTAAATCTGTGAAAGAAGTTGAGATTTAAAGTCTGATAGGAGTTTTTTCAAGTCAGGCAGTACTTTTAACGAGTTCCTTAGAGATGCCAGATCTTTCGGGCTGGCGATTCCAGAAGTTATCTTAGAGAGGAGCCTTTCTATGTCGTAAACCTTAGAGAGAAGTTCAGAAATCTCATCTGCTACAAGGAAACTGTTTTTCAGCTCTTCTACAGCATCAAGTCTCTGTTCTATTTCTCTTTTATTTTTCAATGGATGAAGAATCCAGAACTTTAAAAGTCTTCTTCCCATTCCAGTTTTTGTTCTGTTAAGAACGCCAAAGAGGGAGGCATTCTCCAGCTTTCCACTTATTGGTTCAACCAGTTCAAGGTTTTTCTGAGTCTGGGGGTCAAGATAGATGTACCTTTCGCCGGTGTACCTTTTGGGGTGTTTAATTTTTGGTGTGAACTCAAGCTGGGTCTCTTCAATGAACTCAAGAAGCCCTGAAAGTGCCTTCTTCTCGGTTTCATTCTCTATTTCGGGAGAAGTTACCTCTTTTATTTCAAAGTATTCTCTTTCCTTTTCCTGGATTAAACTTTCGAGAATAACTTCCTTTATCAAGTTGTAGTTTGAGAAGCCTGCAGGAACGATAATTTCCCTTGGCTTAAATTTTGAAAGTATCGATTTGAAACCTTCTGAATCTACCGTTGTAAAGTAGAGATCTCCTGTTGAGAGCTCTGTCCAGGCAACACTGAACTTCTCTCTGAAAGGATAGACAGAGAGGAGAAATCTGTCTTCGCTCTCATCCTCAAAGTAGGTTCCAGGGGTTATAACCCTTACAACGCCTCTATCAACGACTTTTTTCCCGGGTTTCGGTTCTTCTAACTGTTCACAGATTGCAACTTTGTAGCCTTTCCTGACCAGCTTTCCTATGTAGCTCTCAACTGCATGGTATGGAACTCCACACATGGGAGCTCTTTCTGATGATTTCCCGAAGGCTCTTGATGTGAGGGCGATTTCCAGCTCTCTTGCAGCAATCTCTGCATCTTCAAAAAACATCTCGTAGAAATCACCCATTCTGAACATAAGGATGGCATCTCTGTACTTTTCTTTCAGTTCCAGATACTGTTTAAGGGCGGGAGTCAGTTTCTTCTTCAACTACAGGCTCCTCCGAAACAAGAGCATATTCTTCGTTAAGCCACTTTGAGAGGTCTGCTAACTTACACTTTTCGCTGCAGAAAGGTCTAAACGGATTGTTTTCCCAGATTGTTTCTTTCCCACAGTTTGGACATTTAACCTTTTTCAAGGATTACTCCTCTATGTTGATTTAGACTAAATATAGATTTTAAAAGCCTAAATTAAAAGTTTTAAAATCTCTGAAGGAGAAGTTATGCCGGAAATTGTAGTTGACAGTGAAAAGAAAGGAACGAGGCTTGACCAGTTTATAGCTTCTGTTGCCGATATTTCACGTTCTCAAGCAAAGAACCTTATAGAAGACGGTGAAGTCAGTATTGATGGGAAGATTGTTAAGAAGCCTTCTTACAAAGTTAAAGAAGGAGAGACTGTCTCCTTTGAAATCCCGGAACCTGTTCCCTTAGACTTGCAGCCTGAAGATATTCCACTTGATGTAGTTTATGAAGATAAGGACGTAATAGTTATAAATAAACCTGCAGGGCTTGTGGTTCATCCGGCTCCCGGCCACTACTCAGGAACTCTTGTAAATGCTCTTCTCTATCACGTTAAAGATTTTCAGGGAATTAACGGGACGCTGAGACCTGGAATTGTCCATAGACTTGATAAAGACACAGCAGGTCTTTTAGTTGTTGCAAAAAATGATGTGGCGCAGCAATCATTGATTGAACAGTTTAAAAGTAGAACCGTTGGAAGGTTTTACAGGGCTTTAATTCTTGGTATTCCAGAGAAAGACCACGATCGAATAGTTGTTCCGATAGGAAGGGATAAGTTTGACAGGAAGAAATTTTCACCAAATACAACGTCTCCAAAGGAAGCGATAACCAACTACTGGGTTTTAGAAAAGTTTCCTGAACATAACGTTTCAGATATCAAGTGTAAACTTGAAACCGGTAGAACCCATCAGATCAGAGTTCACATGTCCCATATAGGTCATCCATTGCTTGGTGATAGAACCTACGGTTATAAACCTTCCCGTATAAAAGATGAAACCCTGAGAGAACTTATTGAGGAGATGGGAATGCATGCTCTTTGTGCATACTACCTCGGTTTTAAGCATCCTGCAACCGGAGAGTGGATGGAGTTTGAGATTGCGCTTCCAGAAGGTATGAAGAAAGTAATTGATTACCTATCGGAAAAGAATTAAGTAGATACTATTTCGACTTCATCGCCAAAATACTGTTTCAGGAGTTCAATAGCTTTTTTCTTGTGTTCTGGTGAACGAAATCGAACTTTAAGTTCTTCTTGCTCTAATTTTTTGAGCGTTCTTTCCGCTGCTTTTTGAAGTTTTTTCTTCCATTCTTCAAGATTCTCAACGGTCTTAAATCCTCCTGCTTCAAGTCTTCTTTCTATCTCTTCTTCATAAGGTGTAAGTTTTATTTCTTCTGGGGTAATCTTCATTTCCTTTTCTCCTTCAACAGACTTTTATATTTCCTGCTGGGATATGCCGTTTTCAATCTTAATTTATTACCTCTAAATTCACAAGGAACAGCCCACGGATAGTTATCAATCACCACAATAAGCAAATACTGTCCGGGATACCTGTCCTGTCTTTTATCTTCCTTAAAATCCAGAACATTACCATTTTTTACAGCACTAACTATATCTTGGAAGGAAATTCCTCTTTCAACTTGAAGCCAGCGATTTTTCTTTTCGTCCCATTCAAACTCTAACATTATTATTTCCTATACGTAATACTTCGATAAAAACTCTTCCTTGAACTCCTGGAATTTACTGCTCTTTATTGCTTCCCTTATTCTCTTCATCAGGTTGTTGTAGAAGTAGAGATTA
>CAJXJV010000053.1 GCA_913055135.1 uncultured Desulfurobacterium sp.
AATTTGCTGAAATCTTTCCCTGAATTCGGAAGATAGTGGTCTTCTTCTTACTATCTCAATCAGAAACATCAGTATCAGTCCACCATCAAGGACTGGAAGAGGAAGGAGATTAAAGTAGCCAAGCTGAAGGCTTATGAATCCCATGAAGTAGAGGAAACTTGATGCTCCAGCCTCTGCTGCTTTTCCTGCAACTTCTGCAATCATTATTGGACCGCCAAGGCTCCTTACTGAAGCCTCTCCCGTAATCAGCTTGTGAAGAAACTTAAAGAACAGAGCAGACTGGGATTTGAACTCTTCAATTCCCTTTTTGATTGCCTCTGGCAAAGAATATTTAACAAACGTCATATCCATCTTTGGGATTATTCCAATTGTATAGCGTTTGAACTCTTCATTAAAATTAGGAGTAACTGTAATTTCTATCTTTTTATCGTTTCTAAGAATCAAAATCTTTATTGGTTTTCCATTACTTTCCGAAATTGTTTTAACCACCTGCTTCCAGCTTGTTATGTCTTTTCCATTAATTGCAAGAATTATGTCTCCAGGTTTCAACCCAGACTTTTCCGCAGGTGAACCGGGAACAACCTTTCCAACCACTGGCTTAATAGCAGGAACAACGTCGAGGGTTCCTATTCCATTTTTCTCTTCTATTCCTGTATGAACCTTTACATCTAAGGTTTCGACATTTCTCTTAATTTTGAGAGTTAATTCTTTGTCTGGATTGAGTGCCACAATCTGTGAAAAGTCCTTCCAGTTTTTGACTGGCTCACCATTAACGGAGATAATCACGTCCCCGGACTTCAAGGGAACTTTTTCCGAGAGAACAGTTCCAACTTTTGCCATTTCAAACTGATAGGTGGGAACATAGCGTCCAATTGAGTAGGTGGCTGCAAAAAGAACAATTGCCAGAATAAGGTTCATAAGAGGACCAGCAAGTGCAATGACTATCCTCTGCCATGGAGACTTTGCGTAGAAATCGTAAGGGTTCTCTGCCGGTTCATCGGGGTTTTCTCCTGACATTTTCACATATCCACCAAGGGGAATAAGACTAACTGTAAACTCTGTATCACAGCAGTTAAACTTAAATAGTTTTGGACCAAAACCGATAGAAAAGGTTTCCACTTTTACTCTAAAAAACCTTGCAGCAAGGAAGTGTCCAAGCTCGTGAACAAAGATAAGAATTCCGAGAACTATAACAAAGTAAAGAAGTGTTTGCATACAGCCTCCTTTTCAAGCGGTGTAAGTAACTGGTATCTGTTTATGAAGAAAACGACAATTTTTTCAGGGTATTTCTTTCTGTGTTTTTCTCAGCTAACAAACTTACAATGTAACTATTCAGA
This sequence comes from uncultured Desulfurobacterium sp., assembly GCA_913055135.1. Taxonomy (GTDB): domain Bacteria; phylum Aquificota; class Aquificia; order Desulfurobacteriales; family Desulfurobacteriaceae; genus Desulfurobacterium. The sequence continues at coordinate 1,338 of CAJXJV010000053.1, forward strand.
CTTATACCTTCTCTCCTGGCAGACTCTGCAAGTTTTCTATGAAGAGACCTGGGAAGTCTTAAGAGGATCCTGCCGCTGTATTTTCCTTCTCTCATGGACTCAGGTAGTGGTATTTCTATTCCTTCTTCCAAAGCAGTTTCAAGCCATACCCTTCTGGCATCTTCTATCATTTCGTAAGCCTCTTCTATGGTATCTGCTTCTGTCATACAACCTTCAAGTTCCTTAATTCTGGCAAAAAACCCTCCGTCAGGATATTTAATAATTTCTACCGTATAAGGAAGATTCATGTAATATTCAACTTCTTTTTTTGCAGTTTCTTTCATAATATTCCTCCAGGTCAAGTAGCTTAATTACCTGTTTAACATAGATTTCTTTAACATATGGTCTTTTGTACGGAACCGTTATTGGCATGCTTCCTTTTTTTCTGTAAGTATAATGACTGCTCCCTTTCCGTGGTTGTCTGGGTTCATATCCAAATGCTCTAAGTAGCCTGTCAAGATCTTCAAATTTAATAACCTTGGGATTCTTGAATATATTCCTCAAGAGTTTACAGACCTTTTTATTACCTTCCATAATTGTTAAGATATCATACTTGATATCATTGTCAACAACTCTTTTAAAAAATTGTTCAGTTATAAAATACAATTGACCTGAGTGCATCTTCTCCGGAAACTTCGCCTCTCTTTACGGCAAACTCTTTTTCGTGGAGTGTTTTTAAAATGAAAAGGAGTTCCTGAAGACTTCTCTTCTGCAGGATAACTCTATACTTCTGCAAAACATCTCTTGGGAGTCTTACCTGAAGTCCACCAGCCAAACTAACAACCTGTCTCAGTTGAGTCTGAAGAAGCCCAATGATTGATAGTGGTTCACCGCCAGAGCTCAGAAGAGTTTCCAGTTGTTCTAAAAACTTCCTTTTATCTCCATCCAATAAGGGAAAAATCAGTTCAAAGATATTTACTTTACCGCTTGAAAAGAGCAACAGCTTTACAGTCTCTGGAGTAAGATCTCCGGGATAGAGAATCAGTTTGTCTGTCTCATTTCGGAGCTCCCTCAAATCTGTTCCAACAGTCTCAACTATGAGCTTTAGAATTTCAGGTGTTATCTTCTTCCCGGCAGAGTCAAACTTTTTTTTGATCAGGGAGTAAATTGCCTTTTCACTGTACCTTTCAGAAACAACAACAGTATCAACCAACTTCTGAATCTCAGAAAAGAGCTCGCTTTTGAGCTTTCTATAATCCAGCTCTTCCATAGAAACAAGAATAAACTCATCAAGACTCGAAAGAAGCTTTAAAAATCTCTCCTTATCTGCCTTTTTCCTCAAAACTTCATTTAGTTTTTCAACGTTTAAAATTGCGAGGATGGGCGAACTGCCAAAGAGAGAAGTTCCTGTAAAATTAAAGACTTCATCAAAGTTTTCATCGGCATAAAATTTCTCAATACTTTTGAGCTCTGAAATTCTCTTTAAGAACTGCTCGGTAAGATACGATTCCTCACCGTAAATTAAAAGCCTTCTAAAAAACAGCTTCCCAGACCTTAGCTGCTTTAGAGCATCCTGAACCTTAACCGTTTTCATCTATCTCTACTTTTACCAGATTGATAGATTTTGGACTCGTTGGACAGGCATGAATACACCTACCACAGCCAAGACAATTCTCCTCGTGAAACTCAGGATAAGCAAAATCCACTAAAGTTATAGCCTTATCCATCCTTGGACATGACCAGTAACAGGTCTGACAGAAGACATCCTGATAGGCAACACACCTGCTTTTATCAAGCTTTGCAACGTATTTGAATTTCTTAAGGTTTCCCTCACTCAGAGCTCCCGATGAGCAGGCTTCAATACAGGCATAGCACCTTTCACAGAAATTATTCTCAAAATTCATAAAAGGCGTATCTAAAACTATCGGATTCATCTCTTTTACTCTATCAAGAACTCCCGTCTGACACGCCTCCACACACCTTCCACATTTCGTGCACAGGGCAAGGAAGGTATCCTCATCACCACTTCCAGGGGGTCTCAGGAACACCTTATTGGGCTTTGCTACTTCGTATGTAAACTCAGCAGCAGCCTTTGCAACAGAATCAGCAATCAACTTAAAGAATCTTCTTCTGCTCATGGCAATCTACCCTTCTTATATCTTCTATAAACAAGAAATCCAACAATTAAGAACACACCTATTACAGTAAAAATAATATTTAGATTGTGAAGAACAAAATGTTGTATTTGAGCTCCATAAAAGTAAAAAAGGGCTGCTTCTGAAAAGAATCTCAAACCTCTTCCAATAATCGAAAAAACTATTAGTTTTTTCAAGCTTGCAAAGAGAACTCCAGAAGTCACAGTAAAGACCTTATACGGAATCGGCGTAAACCCTGCAAGGAGAATGATTAAGCTCTCATAAGACTCATAGAGCCTGTGAACTCTTTTTACCTTCTCTTCTCCAAAAAACTTAAAGGCTAAAGGCTTTCCACCAAAATATCCAAGGTAATATCCACCAACACCACCAAGTGAAGATAACAGGGTGGCAACAAGAGCATAGAGAAAGGCGTTTCGAGGATCTGCCATACAGAGTGTAATCAGAAGAACATCGGGCGGAATAGGAAAAAATATAGCCTCAATAAAGGCATTGAAAGCAAGACCATAAATTCCATACCGTAGAGCAAATTCCTGCCAGTAGTGAAGACTTAAAAATTCCATTTTCGCCTACCAACTGTAGTTTTTGAGGACTTCAAGAGCTCTATAATCTGTAAGATCAAGGTGAACTGGAGTTATCGAAATATAGCCATTCTTTATAGCCCAATAGTCTGTTCCAGGTTCAGCCTTCCAGTTTGGCTCTTCTCCTCCTATCCAGTAGTAAATCCTTCCCCAGGGGTCTCTCCTTTCTTCAACTTTCTCACTGTAAGCCTTCTTCCCCTGTTTTGTAATCTTAATTCCCTTTATCTCTTCATACGGCAGATTTGGAATGTTAACGTTAAGACAACATTTTTCGGGGATTCCTTGCTCATAAGCTCTTAAAACAATCCTCTTTGCCCATTCTCCAGCAGAATCCCACTGGAAGTCTTTAAAGGTAGCAAGTGAAAATGCTATAGATGGGATTCCAAGCAGTGCTCCTTCCATTGCTACTGAAACCGTTCCTGAATAAGTAATATCCTCTCCAAGATTGGGACCTCTATTAATACCGCCAACAATCATATCAGGTTTCTGACCATTCATTATTGCGTGAACACCTATGTAAACACAGCTTGTCGGAGTTCCGTCAACGGCGTACCAGTTTTCATCCACCTGCTCACATCTTAAAGGTCTGTGGAGAGTCAAAGCCCTTCCAACTGCACTCCTTTCCCTGTCTGGAGCTACAACGATAACGTCTGCAAACTCTGAAAGCTTCTCATATAAAACTTTTAACCCTTCTGATCTTATCCCATCATCGTTTGAAAGCAGTATTTTCAATCTCTTTTCCATTATCCAGTTTCCCCCATGAAAACCCATCTGATTATACCTACAACCTCAACTACACCATAAATCAAAGAACTGATCATAATTCCATACTGCTTTGTTAGATATCCGTAAGTGGCATACATAAATGAGGCAACAAGAGCTACTGAAAAACCTATACCCGGAAACCCTATTGCAGTAATCAAAAGTGCAACAATACCTGTTACAGATGCTGCTATCTCAAGAGCTTTTTGAAACTTAGTTCTTTCCAAATCCTACTCCTTTAAATGTTTGAGGATTAAAATATAGGTAAATCCTTTTAAATTCCAGATGTTTTAAATTCTGTGGAGGACTAAATTGGAAAAATTTAAACTGACAACAACTGTCAGAGCTTCCGGCTGAGGAGCAAAGCTAAGCCCGGTCGGGCTTGAGAAGGTTTTAAAAAATCTCGAAATACCCATGGATAAGAACGTTTTAATTGGAATAGAAACGGCAGAAGATGCCGGCGTTTATAAGTTGACGGATGATATTGCTCTTGTTCAGACGGCAGACTTCATTACGCCGGTGGTTGATGATCCCTTTGTTTACGGTCAGATTGCCGTTGCCAATGCCCTTTCAGACGTCTATGCAATGGGAGGAAAACCTGTAACTGCAATAAACCTTGTCATGTTTGCAAGCTGTAAAGTGCCTATGGGATACCTGCCGAAAATCCTTGAAGGTGGAGCATGCAAATTAGTGGAAGCTGGAGTTTCTCTAATTGGTGGACATACGGTTGACGACCTTGAAACCAAATATGGTCTTTCGGTTACGGGAATTGTCCATCCAGAGAAGGTAGTTAGAAACTCAACGGCAAAGCCTGGAGATGTCCTTATCTACACAAAACCTCTTGGAATTGGTGTTCTTACAACTGCAATAAAAGCAGATATGGCAAAGCCTGAAGAGATAGAGGAAGTATCAGAGGTTATGACAACCTTAAACAAGGCTGCATCTGAGGCAATGGTTGAAGCTGGAGTAAATGCATGCACAGATATAACAGGTTTCGGATTCCTCGGACACCTTTATGAAATGGTAAAGTTTAGTAAAGTTGGCGCTGAAATTTATACGGAAAACTTGCTCTTTGTAAAAGGTGCAATTACGTACGCCTCAATGGGACTCCTTCCAGCAGCAACCTACGAAAACGTTGACTACGTGGGTGATTTTGCTGAATTTTCAGAATCTGTTGATGAAGATACAAGGATGCTCCTCTACGACCCTCAGACTTCAGGAGGTCTTCTGATAGCTGTCCCAGAGGAAAAGGCAGATGAGCTTATAGCTAAATTGAGAGAAAAAGGAGTTAAGTGGATTCAAAAAGCTGGTAAGATTGTTAAGGAGAAAGGAATCAAAGTTTTCTAAGAGGTTCTGTATGAAAAAAATTGCAGTGATAAGTCTCGGATGTCCAAAGAACTTAGTTGATACGGAAAACATGATTGGACTTCTAAAGGCAACAGGAGACGTTATTTTTGTTGATAATCTAAAAGATGCTGACGTGATAATTGTAAATACCTGTGGATTTATTCAGCCAGCTAAGGAAGAGTCAATTGACGAAATTCTTACTGCCATAGAAGAAAAGAAAGAAAATCCTGAAAAGAAGGTTGTAGTTGCAGGTTGTCTATATCAGAGATATAAAGAAGAGTTAAGAAAAGAGCTCCCTGAAGTTGATGTCTTCATCGGAGTTGACGAAATAGAAAAGAGTGTCGAAAAGATTCTAAACCAGAAGATTGCTGTTCAAAAACCTTACTTATTAAGGGAAATCCTTACTCCTCCTCATATTGCTTATCTGAAGATCTCAGAAGGTTGTTCCAACGCCTGCACCTACTGCGCAATTCCACTCATCAGAGGAAAACTTAAAAGCAGACCAATAGAAGAAGTTATTGAAGAGGCTAAAAGGCTTGCAGATAAGGGAGTAAAGGAACTCTACGTCATAGCTCAGGATACAACTGCTTACCTATATGATAAGGGAGAAAGAGAAGGACTTGTTAAATTACTTGAAGAGCTTGAGAAAATAGAAGGAATAGAGTGGATAAGATTAATGTACACCTATCCATCTCACATTTCCGATTCCCTCATTGACTTTGTTGCAAATTCAGAGAAAGTCCTGAAATACTTTGACGTTCCACTTCAGCACATTAACAACAAAGTTTTAGCTTCTATGGGAAGAAAATATACTAAGAAGTATGCGGAAGAATTGATCAATAAACTGAGAAAGAGAATTCCGGACATAACACTGAGAACGACTTTTATTGTTGGATTTCCTGCTGAAGGAGAAAAGGAGTTTGAAGAACTTCACTCCTTCATCAAAGAGGTTGAATTTGACTGGGCAGGCTTTTTCAAGTACTCAAGGGAAGAAGGAACAGCAGCATACAAACTTGGAGATTTACCAGAAAAGGTGAAAGAATCACGACTCAACCTGATTGAGGAAACCCAATATTCAATCTACGAAAAGAAACACTTACAGTTAATAGGAAAGAAATTTTCTTTAATCGTTGACACCGAGAGCGAAGAAATGCCTGGATTCGTTGAAGCAAGAAGTTACAGAAATGCTTACGAAATAGATGGAATAGTTTACTTAAAAGGTAATTTCAAGCCTGGAGAAATTGTTGAAGCAGAGATTACTGGTTTAGCAAGTAATGTTGACCTAATTGCGGAGCCGATATGGAAAGGTTGAAAGACAGAAACGAGAGACAAGAAAAATAAGGAAACTGGAATCTTAAAGTGAATAGGATAAACAAATGCACAGAGAAATAGATGAAATCTTTCTCGAAAAAGCTAAGGTAAAACTTGAAGCAGCAAAGCTGCTACTTGAATACAGGTTGATAGAACCCGCTGTAAGTTGCTGCTATTACGGTTTATTCAATATCATGAGATCTCTAACGGGAGAACCCACTAAAAAGAGATGGGAACATGCTGGAATAAGAGAAGATTTTTCACTAAGAGCTATAGAATCCAATATATTTTCGAAACAGGAACTCAAGAGAATAATAGAAATTGCCGATATTTTGTATTCACTACGTGTAATTTCGGATTACAAAAAGAATCGAATAGACAGTGAAAGCATAGAAGAAATAGGAGAATACATTAACTTCTGCTTCAACCTTTTAAACCAAATAGAGGAGAAAAGGTAATGATAGTTAGTTTGGATTTACTGAAGGAACTTGAAGGTAAGCTTTCAAAATTTCCAGAATTTCAAGAAATAGATTTAGTAGAAGCAACAGACGAAAAAATCTTACTCACAGTCAAGATGAGAACCTATAATACAAAACTGTTAACGAAAATTTCAGAAGCTATCAGTGATTTTATATGGAAGAAGTTTGAAGAAACCGGGAAAATGCCTCCTTTAGAATGGACATTTGAAACAGGATAGGATCTTCCTGTGCGAAATTTGTAACAGTGATTGACTGTTACACA
>CAJXJV010000054.1 GCA_913055135.1 uncultured Desulfurobacterium sp.
AAAGCTTGGAATCAGACTATCAAAAGTCAGGGATATTATGAGAAGAGGAGATGATATTCCAGTGGTTTCTCCCGATACCACTTTTAAAGAGGTAATCTACGAAATATCATCAAAAAAACTTGGAGCTACCGTAGTTGTAGAGGATAAAAAACTTGTAGGAATAATAACCGATGGGGATTTGAGAAGAGCTTTTGAAAAGGGGGTGAACTTCGATACGAGAGCCAGAGAGATAATGACTGAAAATCCGAAAACTATCCGTGAAGATATTTTTGCTGAAAAAGCGGTGGAAATAATGGAAAAATACAAAATTACTGTCCTTCCAGTTGTTAATGAGAATGGACAAATTACGGGAATAATTCATCTTCATGATATTCTTGGAAGAAGAATGGGTTAGGATTAAAAAGTTTTGATGATTGTATGTTACAATATTGTAAATAATTTTGAAGTATTTAGGAGGAAGAAATGGCCAGAGGAAGAAAGCCTGGGAAGAGAGCGAATAAAACTGTGAAACTTTCCCTTCCCAAAAAGCTCTATTTTGTACTTTACGGAATTGCCGGAAACAATGAACAGAAAATGAACAAACTTATTAGATCAATTATCGAAGAAAAACTGGAGAATTCAACAATTTCTGAGCTTTCCCAGATGCTTGAGAGCTCTAAAAGGGAGAAGGAAGAAACAGAAGCCGAAGTTGAATAGTCTTTATTCTATCTTTAAGCTCGTAAGTATTGCCCTCCCTTTGTGGAGGGTTTCTTCATACTCCTTTTCTGGATTTGAGTCCCAGACTATTCCTGCTCCAACCTGAAGAAATCCTTTCTCCTTCCTGAATAAAAGGGTTCTAATGACTATGTTTAGATCCATTGTATCGTTAAACCCTAAGTATCCAACAGAACCCGTGTAGAGAGAACGTCTTGTAGGCTCAAGTTCAGCTATTATCTCCATTGTTCTTACCTTTGGAGCTCCGGTAATTGTCCCTCCGGGAAATACTGCTTTGATGAGATCAATAGTATCAACTCCTTCTCTAAGGATTCCTCTAACGTTTGATACTATGTGCATCACATGGGAGTATTCCTCTTTCACCATCAGCTCATCGACTTCTACAGTTCCATACTTACAGACTCTACCTAAATCGTTCCTTTCGAGATCAACAAGCATGATGTGTTCGGCTCTTTCCTTCTCTGAGAGAAACAGTTCCCTTTCTAATGCTCTATCTTCGCTCCTGTCTTTTCCCCTTCCCCTTGTTCCTGCAATTGGTCGTGTCTCAACCAATTTCCCTTCTCTCTTTATCAACCTTTCAGGAGAGCATGAAACTGCCTTGAACTCCCCAAAGTCAAAGAAGAAGGAGAACGGGGAGGGATTAATTTTCCTCAGCCTGTCATAGAGAGCTAAGTAATCTCCTGAAAATTCAACGTCTATTCTCTGGGAGAAGTTGACCTGAAACGTGTCACCGGAAGCGATGTACTTCTTTATTTTTTCAACGGCAGAGAAGAAGTATTCCTTTGTCATGTTAAATCCAGAAATTGAAGCAGAAAAGTCACCAAAATCTACATGCTCAATAGAAACTTTTGGTATTTCAGAGAGTGAGACAATCCAGAGCTCTTTTTTGAGGTTGTCAAAGACAAAAGTGATTTCTGGAAGGCAAAAATGAATGTCCGGGAGACCGATATCGTCTATCTGGCTGTTCTCAATCTTCTCAATGTACCTGTTTGCGTCGTAGGATATGTACCCGTATATGCCGTAGGGTAGATGATCTATTTTAAATCTATCCGAGAGTTTGTTGAAAAAGTCCCTAAGTTTTTTAAAGCCATTTAAATCATCCTTTATTTTGAGTTCTTCTCTAATTCCAGTGGCAATTACGGAAAGGCATCCAGTTTTCTGGTTTACAGATGCTGAGTCGAGGAATAACTTAACAGGATATCCTCTCTTTTTAAGGGACTTGAAAACTTCGTAAGGAGGTAGATAGGGCAACTTCTCTACTCTCAATTGACTCTCCTTCTATGTAGTGAATGGTGACCGGTGAGCAGTGAGAAGTTACAGTTCACCGCTCACAAATATATATAGCTTGAGTCATTTGTGCTATCATTCCCATTTATAAGTAGTGAGGAGGAACTGATGAAACTTTCAGGTGCGGAAATTCTCCTCGAAGCTTTAAGGCTTGAAGGAGTCAAAAAGATTTTTGGATATCCTGGCGGTGCAGTTTTAGATATCTACGACAGACTTCCATTTACGCCATTAAAGCACTACCTAACAAGGCACGAACAGGGAGCAGCCCACGCTGCCGATGGATATGCGAGGGTCACAGGAAAGGTAGGAGTTTGCTTTGCTACATCTGGACCTGGGGCAACAAACCTTGTTACAGGGCTTGCAACAGCTCAGATTGATTCTATTCCGGTTGTAGCTTTCACTGGAAACGTTCCCACATATATGATTGGAAATGATGCGTTTCAGGAAGTTGACACGGTCGGAATTACAAGACCGATAACAAAGCACAACTTTCTGGTTAAAGATGTTAAAGACCTTGCTGAAACAGTTAAGAAGGCATTCCATATAGCGAAAACAGGACGCCCGGGAGTTGTTCTTGTTGACCTTCCAAAGGACGTAACGAGAGAGATTACAGATTTCTTTGAAGAAGAGTACAAAATACCTGTTCAGATAAGGAGTTATAAGCCTGTTCTGAAGGGACATCCCGGACAGATAAAGAAAGCGGCAAAAGCTATAGCTTCTGCTGAGAGACCTGTTCTCTACATAGGTGGTGGTGTTGTTTCTTCAGGTGCTTCTGAATTGGTTGTGAAGATGGCAGAAGTGGCTTCAATTCCAATGGTTGCAACCTTGATGGGACTTACAGCGGCTCCCGGAAACCACCCTTACTTCCTTGGAATGCTTGGAATGCACGGAACCTATGCAGCCAATATGGCTGTAACTGACTGTGATCTGCTTATAGCTATTGGTGCCAGGTTTGATGATAGAGTTACTGGAAAGCTTTCAGAGTTCGCACCTCATGCTAAGGTTATCCACATAGATGTTGACAGTGCTGAGATTGGAAAGAATAAGGCTGTTGATATTCCTATTGTTGGTGATGCAAAACTTATTATGGAGGAGCTCCTTCCGGAAGTCGAAAAGCAGGTTTCAAAGAACAGGGAGTTCCTTCTCTCTCGAGAAAAGTGGCTAATGAAGGTGAAGAGCTGGGCGGAGAGGTATCCTCTCTACTACGAACCAAGCGATAGGGTCATAAAACCTCAGTTTGTTATTGAAAAAATCTGTGAAGTGACTGAAGGAGAAGCAATAATTACAACGGATGTTGGACAGCACCAGATGTGGGTAGCCCAGTACTACAAGTTCAGGTTCCCAAGGCAGCTTGTAACTTCCGGTGGTCTTGGAACAATGGGATTTGGCGTTCCTGCTGCAGTTGGTGCAAAGGTTGGAAGACCTGATAAAACGGTTTTCTGTATCTCCGGTGATGGAAGTTTCCAGATGAACATGCAGGAGATTGTTACAGCTGTTCAGTACAGCATTCCGATAAAGGTTGCCATAATAAACAACGGATTCCTTGGAATGGTTAGACAGTGGCAGGGAATATTCTACGACAGAAACTACTCTCAGGTTCATCTTGATGTTCAACCAGACTTTGTGAGACTTGTTGAGGCAATGGGAGGAGTTGGACTGAGAGTTGAAAGACCGGAAGATGTTGAGAAGGCTCTGAAAGAGGCAATATCAATAAACGATAGACCTGTTGTTATAGATTTTGTTGTCGATAGAGAGGAAGACGTTTATCCAATGGTTCCACCAGGTGGAGCACTCCATGAAATGATTCTTCCAAAGTATGGTAAGAAAAAGGCTAAGAAGGCTGTTTGAGAGGCAGAGATGGAAAAGCCAAATTACAGAAAGCATGTGATAAGTGTTTTAGTTGAAAACCAGCCTGGAGCTCTGGCGAGGATAATTGAACTTTTCAGTTCCAGGGGTTACAACATTGAGAGTTTAAACGTTGGACATACCGAGGATCCAACAATTTCAAGGATCACCATGGTTGCAAAGGGTGATGAGCACACAATAGAGCAGATAGTAAAACAGCTTAGAAGGATAATTGACGTTTTCAAGGTCAGGGATTTGACCGATAAGAAGAAGCTTGATAGGGAGCTCCTGATAGTCAGGCTTAACGTTGACTCTACGGAGAAAAAAGAAGAAGTAAAGAGGCTTGTTGACATTTTCGGTGCTCAAATAGTTGATGTTTCTCATGATACCTACACCGTAGAGCTTACAGGCGACGAGGAGCAGATTGACGCATTTTTAGAGCTCATAAAGCCCCTTGGAGTCAGAGAGATGGCCAGAACCGGCAGGGTAGCTATGGTAAGAGCTCTTCAGGGAGATACTTTCGGGGGAGAAAAGTGATTAAAAGATTTAATCTGAAAAATTATCGCCATCTATCCTGTGACAACGAAATAGAATTTGGACAGATAAACATCCTCATAGGAGCAAATGGAAGTGGAAAAAGTAAGTTTATAGAAGCGGTTACTTTTTTAAAAGATATTGTTATTGAAGGCTTGGGATATGCTGTCGCTCGAAGAGATTACTCCGAAATGTTGAACAAATACTCCCTTTCAGAAAATCCGGTTATTAGTCTTGAATGGACTTTCAACGCAGAAAAGGGATTTAACAATTTAAGGTACGAAATAGAACTCTTTGTAAAGAGCAGAGAAGTTTTTGCTCTGTCAGAAATTCTACGTTATGAGAAACCTGCAGATGGAGATAGTCATAAGAGTGGTTTTTCCTGGGTAGAAGTTAAAGAGGGGGATGCAGTATTTTCTGTCTGGAACAAGCAGAATAGACGATATCAAAGGATTTCCTCCCGTTTGAGCAACAAGGACTCTGTTCTTCATCAGATTGATACACTTATCCGCAATTACCGCTTTGTTCGGGATGTTTCTCCTGTCTTCTCAAAAGTTGTTGATGACGTTAAAGAGTTCGTGTCTTCCTGGCAGTACTATCCAATGGCGAAAATAAATGTTTGGGAGTTAACGGAGCCATTACGTTTAACTGGTGAAGAGAAAGTACTTCTTCCGAATGCTTTAAACCTTGGGGATATCCTTCTTGCGAAGAGAATAGAGTTCAGGGAACTCCTTGAAAGGATAAACGGTTATTTAGGGTTCAATGACCTGGACTTTAAAGTAGAAGTTCACAGCAACCACGTTTCAATAGTTCCCGTTATCAATAAAAAAGAGTTCCTCTTTAGCAGTCTTTCGGAGGGACAGATAAGAATTCTTGTTTTGATGGTTATTCTATTCCTTAGCGATTTAAAGGTTGTTTTTATTGACGAACCGGAGTTAAATCTCCATCCCGCATGGCTTTATAGGTTGAGAAGAGATTTCTGGGATTCAGGAAAGCAGCTTTTTATAGCAACACACTCTTCTGAACTTCTTGACCCTTTCACAGAAGACTGGCAGGAAGGAAGGGTAAAAATCTTTGTTTTTGAAGATGGTAACATAGAAGAACTAAAACAAAAAGAGCAGTTAAAAGACTTCCTTAATGAAGGCTACCAACTTGGAGACCTTTACCGTTCGGGAGAACCTTCTATTGGAGGTTGGCCTTATTGAAAGTCCACTATGCTCACGGAGGCGGTTACACAGAACTTGGAGGAATGAGAACTTTTCTGACTAAGATTAGGGAAGATATTGATTATGAGAAAATTTTTCCATCCAAGAGACCACGAAAAAAACCTAATTACTTAAATAAAAACAGAGAAAAGAGAAAGCAAAAAGAAAGTGGAGTAAGTGGAAAAAATCTTTTTGAGGAAATTCTTAAAAGACTGGAAAAGAAAAAATTGGACAGGGAAAAAGTTGATGTGCTTGTTATTATTGACGATACAGATTGCAAATTATCAGACAAAGTTGCAAGAGAAAAATTTTTTGCTTCTTTAGAAGGATTTAAGAAGAAAGCAAAAGAAGTTTTTGAGGATATGAAAATTATATTCATCTGGGCAGAACCCGAAATAGAGAAATGGTTTTGTATCGACAGGTCAAGCTGTTTGGATGATACACGTTGTAACGGTAAGAGTCTCTTTATAGGAATTGAAGAATTGTTGAAAGAACCACTTATCTATGATGAGGAAAAAGAAAGTTGCAGCGAGAAATTTTCAGAAAAATTTAAGAGAATTTTAAATGAATGCGGGCTTTCCTATTCTAAGAGAAATGACGGCTCTGAATACTTGAAAAAGGTGAACCCATCCAAGATAGAGGAAGAAGATAAGTTTGCAGCTAAAGGAATTAGAGAACTTAAAAATTTATCTATCAGGAGGTAGGAATGGCAAAGGTGTATTATGATGAAGATGCAAGCCTTGAGTACTTAAAGGACAAAACAGTGGCTATATTGGGTTACGGAAGTCAGGGACATGCCCATGCACTTAACCTCAGGGATAGTGGCGTAAACGTTGTTATTGGTTTAAGACCTGGTAAATCTGCAGAGAAAGCAAAAGCTGATGGATTTGAAGTTCTCCCACCAGATGAGGCAGCAAAGAGAGCAGATGTTGTTATGTTCCTCCTTCCAGATCCTGTTCAGAAGAAGGTTTATGAAGATGCTGTAAAACCAAACCTCGAACCAGGAATGGCTCTTGCGTTTGCCCATGGATTCAACATCCACTTTAACCAGATTGTGCCTCCAGAAGATGTTGACGTTTTTATGGTAGCTCCAAAAGGACCGGGACACCTTGTAAGGTGGACTTACCTTGAGGGTGCTGGTGTTCCTGCGCTTGTAGCTGTTCATCAAGATGCGACTGGAAAGGCAAAAGAGATAGCCCTTGCGTATGCCAAAGGAATCGGTGCGACGAGGGCTGGAGTAATTGAAACAACATTTAAAGAAGAAACAGAAACAGACCTCTTTGGAGAACAGGCAGTTCTCTGTGGTGGTGCATCTGCTCTTGTTAAAGCAGGGTTTGAAACCCTTGTTGAAGCAGGTTATCAACCGGAGGTTGCCTATTTTGAGTGCCTCCACGAGCTAAAGCTTATTGTTGACCTCATGTACCAGCACGGACTTGCTGGAATGAGATATTCTATTTCAGATACTGCTGAATACGGTGACTACACAAGAGGTCCGAGAGTTATCGACGAAAGAGTTAAGGAAAACATGAAGAAGATACTCAAAGAGATTCAGTCCGGAGAATTTGCAAGGGAATTTGTTTTAGAAGCGCAGGCAAACTATCCTATTCTTAACGCTTATAGAAGAATGGAAGCCGAGCATCCAATCGAGAAGGTTGGTAAAAAGCTCCGTGAAATGATGCCTTTCCTCAAACAGCAGAAAAAGGAACTTAAATAAGGGGGAGATTTTATCCCCCTCTTTTCTTAATCTCTTTTTTTAAAGATTTAACTTCAAGTTCAAGGTCATGAATTATATCTAACATCTGTTTTAGAGACTCCATAACAGGATCTGGAAGTTTTCCATGCTCGAGATCAACTCTTGTAGGTTTAATTCCGTCCCTTCTAACCACTTTACCTGGAATTCCTACAACAGTTGAGTTAGGAGGTACATCTTTAATTACAACAGAATTTGCTCCTATCTTACAGTTGTTTCCGATTTTTACAGGACCAAGAATTTTTGCTCCTGCACCGATTACAACGTTATTTCCGATTGTTGGGTGTCTTTTTCCCTTTTTTGTACTGGTTCCCCCGAGGGTAACCTGGTGGTAGATTGTTACATCGTTTCCGATCTCCGTTGTTTCACCAATTACAACTCCCATTCCATGGTCGATGAAAAACCTTCTTCCAATCTTTGCACCGGGATGGATTTCTATTCCAGTTAACCACCTTGAAATGTGAGAGATAATCCTGGCAAGTAGCCTGCAGTTGTGAGTCCATAACCAGTGGGCGATTCTGTGGAACCAGATTGCGTGAAGCCCTGGATAGCAGAGGAGAACCTCTATTATGTTCCTTGCAGCAGGATCCCGCTCGAAGACAACCTTTATGTCTTCTTTGATTCTTTTGAACATTTCTTCTCCTGCCTGTTGCCTCACGTAAGAATCTATACGAAACTATATACGATGCCTCATGT
>CAJXJV010000055.1 GCA_913055135.1 uncultured Desulfurobacterium sp.
TAAGCTCTTCGAACTCACCGGAAATCTGGGCAGGTATTGTCTTTATTTCTCCTTTAAATACTTCACCTGTTGAACCATCAATTGTGATGATGTCCCCTTTCTTAACTACAACATCTTTTACTCTAAACTCTTGGTTATCATAATCAACCTCTATCTCTTCTGCACCAACGATACAAGTTTTACCCATTCCTCTTGCAACAACTGCAGCGTGGGAAGTCATACCACCGCGGGAAGTGAGGATACCTTTGGCTGCGTGCATTCCATGAATGTCTTCCGGAGATGTTTCGTGCCTTACTAAGATTACTTTTTCTCCTTTCTCAGCAAGTTCTACAGCTTCATCGGCAGAGAAGACTACTTTTCCGGAGACTGCGCCTGGAGCTGCTGGAAGTCCTTTAGCTATAAGCCTTCCTTCGGCAATAGCTCTCTTTCTGTCTTCCTCATCAATCATCGGGTGAAGAAGTTGATTGATCATGATGGGATCAACTCTCAATATTGCTTCTTCCCTGGTGATGAGACCTTCCTTAACCATATCAACTGCAATTTTAACAGCGGCTCTGGCAGTTCTCTTACCAGCCCTTGTTTGAAGCATCCAGAGTCTGCCGTTTTCTATTGTGAACTCTATGTCCTGCATATCTCTGTAGTGCTTCTCAAGTATCTCTCTGATCTCTTCAAGCTGTTTGTAAACTTCAGGGAACTCTTCTTCAAGAGATGTCTGGTCTGGAGATGTTTTCTGAGCTTTTGTAAGAGGTTGTGGAGTCCTGATTCCAGCAACGACATCTTCGCCTTGCGCGTTTTTCAGGTATTCTCCGTAAAAGACATTCTCACCCGTAGATGGATTCCTTGTGAATGCAACTCCCGTTCCAGAGGTATCTCCCATATTTCCAAAAACCATTGCAACAATGTTGACGGCTGTTCCGTAGTCCTCTGGAATCTTGTTGATTTCCCTGTACTTGATAGCTCTTGGGTTGTTCCATGAGTCAAATACAGCTTTTATTGCCATTTTTAGCTGTTCACGAACGTCTTGAGGGAATTCCTTTCCGGTTTCTTTCTTAACTAACTCCTTGTACTGTTTTACTAAATCCTTTAAGTCTTCAGCAGTCAGGTCAACGTCTGCCTTTGCTCCAACCTCTTCTTTTTTCTTCTCAAGGAGCTCTTCAAACTTATCGTGAGGAATTCCCATTACAACGTTTCCGAACATCTGAATGAAACGCCTGTAAGAATCCCAGGCAAACCTTTCGTTCCCTGTGGACTTTGCAAGACCCTCAACAGTTTCATCATTGAGTCCAAGGTTGAGGATTGTGTCCATCATTCCCGGCATTGAAACAGGAGCTCCTGACCTTACAGAAACAAGAAGAGGGTTTTCCCTATCCCCAAACTTTTTACCCATCTCCTTTTCTATTTTGGCAAGTCCTTCAAGAACCTGTTCCCACATTCCTTCAGGAAACTGACAGCCATTTTTGAAATATTCCTTACAAACTTCTGTTGTTATTGTTATTCCAGGAGGTACTGGTAAACCAAGATTTGTCATTTCAGCAAGGTTTGCCCCCTTGCCACCAAGAAGAAGTTTCATGTCTGCTTTTCCTTCGGCTTTTCCACCACCGAAGTAATAAACCATCTTTTTGGACATCTCCTGCCCCCTTAAAGTCCGATTTTTGAAAAGTCTGCTAATTTGCGAAGTTCATCAGCAATAGTTTTAAGAAGGCTAAGCCTTCTATTTCTAACCGTTTCGTCCTTATCCATTACCATAACGTTGTCAAAGAAAGCATCAACATAAGGCTTCATCTCCTTGATGAGAAGGAGTGCTTCCCTGTAGTTTCCAGACGAAATAAGACTTGAAAGTTTTTTCCTTATTGAGAGAAATTTTTCATAGAGTTCAACTTCATACTTTCCTTCTGGCTCAAATGGAGAAGGTTTAAACCCTTCAGGGATAATGTTTACAACTCTTCTCATAGTTATGAGAACATCCTCAAACTCTTCACTCTCTCTGAGAGCGTCAATTGCCTCAGCTCTAAGGAATGCATCATAAATATCATCGGTTACAGAAAGAACAGCTTCGACCGTGTCGGCTCTGAAGCCTTTTTCCCTGAGTAGAACTTTAAACCTTTCCTTTATAAATTCAAGAACTTCCTGTGGAGTGTTTTCTGAAATCTCTATTCCTGATCTAACGTAAATTTCCTTTGCTTTCTTGAGAATTGGAAAGAGATTAGCGTGGATTTTGTTTTCAAGAACTGTTTGAATCAGCCCAATTGCATTCCTTCTTAATGAGAATGGGTCGGCTGAACCTGTCGGTTTTATTCCAACCCCAAAGAATCCAACAAGGTTGTCAATTTTCTCTGCAATTGAGAGAGAAATACCGATTCTGCCTTTTGCTACTCTGTCTCCTGAGAATCTTGGGAAGTATTGTTCTTCCAAAGCTATTGCCACATCTTCATCTTCGCCGTCAAGGAGAGCGTAGTACTTTCCCATTGTTCCCTGGAGCTCTGGAAACTCGTTTACCATTTCTGTTAAAAGGTCAGCTTTTGAGAGGTGTGCAGCTCTTTCAACTTTTTCATAGTTATCAAACCCAAGTTTTTCTGCAATGAATGGAGAAAGAAACTCCAGTCTTTCTGTCTTATCAAGCATTGTTCCAAGCTTTTCGTGGAAGACAATGCCCTTTAGTTCCGGAACCCTCTCTTCGAGTCTTTTCTTCCTGTCTTCGTTGAAGAAGAAGAGTGCATCTGAAAGCCTTGCCCTCAGGACTTTTTCATAGCCTTTACGGATAATGCTCTCATCAACGGGTTTTACGTTTGAAACACCAATGAAGTAGTTTTTGAGGTTTCCATTTTCGTCAACAACGGAGAAGAATTTCTGATGATCCTTCATTACGACAACAGGTACTTCCTTTGGAAGCTTTAAGAACTCCTCATCAAAGCTACCAAGGATTGGATAAGGATACTCAACAAGGTTTGTAACTTCTTCAAGGAGTTCCTCGTCTTTAAGGAGCTCTCCATCAACATTCCTTGCAAGGGTTTCAGAAACATCTAAGATTATTGATTTTCTCTTTTCTATGTCAGCAACGACAAACCTTTTTTCAAGCTCATCGACAAATCCGTTTACATTTTCAACCTCAAAGCTTTCAGGAGAAAGGAATCTATGTCCATGGGAAATCTTAGAGCTCTTTATCCCGTCAACTTCAAATGGAATGGTTTCCTCACCGTAAACTGCAACAATCCACTTAATTGGTCTTCCGAACCTGATCTTTTTAGTTCCCCATCTCATACTCTTTTTGAAGGGAACCGAAAGGATAAGCTCAGGGAGGATTTCAGATAGTATCTCCCTTGCAGGTCTTCCCTTGATGAGCTTTTTGACAGCTACGTATTCTCCCTTCTTCCCGGGAGGATTTGATACTCTGATTAGCTCTTCTACAGAAACTCCCTTTGATTTTGCAAAGCCGATTGCTGCCTTCGTGGGATTCCCTTCACTGTCAAAAGCAGCCTTTACGGATGGTCCAACAAGGAGCTCTTCTCTGTCTGGTTGAACCTCTGGAATATCATAAACAAGTAGAATTAAACGCCTTGGTGTTCCAAAAGTTTCAATATCTGAAGGTGGAATATAAGCGTTTTCAAGGTATTTTTTAATTTCTTCTTTCAGGAATTTGAGAGCTGGTTCTATGAAAGAAGCTGGGAGCTCCTCACACCCTATCTCAACCAATAGATTTTGCGCCTTCACTTTCTACCTCTATTTCTAAGTACTTCCTTGCACACTTTCCCGCAAGTTTTCTAACTCTTCCAATGAATGCTGCCCTTTCGGCAACCGAAATTGCACCCCTTGCATCAAGAAGGTTGAAGATATGGGAACACTTTAAACAGTAATCGTAGGCAGGAAGGACAAGTCCTTCTTCAACAAGCCTGAGAGATTCTTTCTCGTACATATTGAAGAGCTGAAAGAGCATTTCAACGTCAGCCTTTTCAAAGTTATAGACAGACCACTGATACTCGTTCTCTTTGTAGAGATCACCGTACTTTACTCCCTCTGTCCAGACTATGTCGTAAACACTGTCAACTTCTTGAATGTACATTGCAATCCTTTCCAGGCCGTAGGTAATCTCTACAGAAACCGGATCTAAGGTAATTCCACCTGCCTGCTGAAAGTAGGTAAACTGTGTTATTTCCATTCCATCAAGCCATACTTCCCAGCCGAGTCCCCAGGCTCCAAGGGTTGGAGATTCCCAGTCGTCCTCAACAAACCTTATGTCGTGTTCAACAAGTTTTATCCCAAGAGCTTCAAGGCTTCCAAGATAGAGTTCCTGAGAGTTTTCCGGTGAGGGTTTTAAAATAACCTGAAACTGGAAGTAGTGCTGGAGCCTATTGGGGTTTTCACCGTACCTTCCGTCTGCCGGACGGCGGCAGGGTTGAACGTAGGCAACGTTCCAGGGTTTTCTGTCAAGAACTTTTAAGAATGTAAATGGGTGCATTGTTCCAGCACCCTGCTCAACGTCGTAACTTGAAGCTATAATACACCCTTTTGATGCCCAGTATTTCTCAAGGGTGAATATAATTTCCTGAAAGGTCAAGGTTCCTCTCCCGATGAATTATAATAGTTGTCAGCGTAATTTTAGTTTGTAAAGTTTTTTCAGTCAAATTAGGAGGGGTTTAATGAGTTCTGCTATTGTGATATTTTCTGGAGGGCTTGACTCAACAACTGCTCTCTACTGGGCAAAAAAGAATTTTGATGAAGTTTATGCAATTACATTCTACTACGGGCAGAGGCATTCCATTGAGATAGAAATGGCGAAGATAACGGCTAAAAATGCCGGAGTAAAGGAGCACGTTCTCTTTGAAGTTGACCTTTCAAAGTTTGGAGCTTCTGCTTTAACGGACAGAAGTATAGAAGTTCCTGAAACCTACTCGGTTGAGGAGATAAAGGAAAGAGGAATTCCAGTTACTTACGTTCCGTTTAGAAACGGCGTATTCATTTCAATAGCGGCAGCCTACGCTGAAAGCAGAAATACAACAAACCTTGTTGGCGGTTGGAATGCTGTTGACTACAGCGGTTATCCTGACTGCAGACCAGAATTTCTCTCTGCAATGGAAGGAGCTCTAAACAGAGGAACAAAGCTTGGCGCGGAAGGGAAAAAGTGGAAAATTCACGCTCCACTTATAAAGCTGACGAAGGGTGAAATCATAAAACTTGGACTTTCCCTTGGAGCTGATTACTCATACGCTGTTTCCTGCTATAGGGGAACTGAAGTCCCTTGCGGGAGGTGTGATAGCTGTGTTTTAAGGGCAAAAGGATGGATGGAAGCAGGAGAGGAGGATCATCTGATTAAAAGGTTAAAAAGAGAAGGGAAGGTGGTTGAATAGTCATATAGTTGAATGGTTAAATAGTTAAATGGTTGAATGGTTGAGTGGTTTAAAAGAGTTCTGAAATGATTGACGATATTACTGTATTGGAGATAAACAACCCTTTTTCGCCAAGCTTTAGGACAGGTTCTCTGAAAACCAAATAGTTCTCTTCTACTAAAAGTTTCAACTTCTGGCTCTTTTCAAGAGCTTCTTTGAACTTTTCAAGCAATCCAATTTCCCTTAAATCAACTCCGTTAATTAGTCTCAATCCCATTATCAACCTTAGCTCTCTTTCCTCTTCCTCTGAATAGATAATTATTTCTTCTTCAGGGAGTTCATTTCTGTTCAGTTTTTCAATGTATGCCTTCAAATTGCTGACATTCTTCCAGTATTTTCTGTCAACGTAAGATGCAGCAGATGGTCCAATTCCTATGTAGTTTTTCAGATGCCAGTAATTGAGGTTGTGTTTTGATTCAAAACCTGGAACAGCAAAGTTCGATATTTCATAGTGTTTGAAACCTTTATCTATAAGGAAGTCCCTTATAAAGTAGTACATTTCACTTAATTTTTCTTCTTCAGGAAGTTTTACTATTCCTTTCTCTGTAAGTTCATATAGAGGAGTTTCTTCATAGACGGTGAGAGCGTAGAGAGAGATATGTTTTATTGGAAAGGAAAGAGCTGTTGATAGGTCTTTTTCCAGTTCTAAGATAGTCTGTTCTGGAGCTCCATAAATGATATCTATTGAGACATTACTGAAAACTGAAAGTACAGTCTCAATAGCTTTAATGTTATCGGCTGCTTTTTGTCTCCTTCTTAGACTTTCCAGAACCCTATCTGAGAAGCTTTGAACTCCAAGGCTTATCCTGTTTACTCCTGTTTCTTTGAGAGCAACTAAGTAATCATAATTTGCATCTTCAGGATTTACCTCAGCCGTAACTTCAGAGAACTGTCCAATTCGTGAAAGGATTGATTGAAAGAAATCAGGTTCCAGACTGGAAGGAGTTCCTCCCCCAAAATAGACTGTTGGAAACTGGACAAACTCGGGAGCTCTGAGAGAAAGTTCCGCAAACGTAGCTTTTTTATACTTCGAAACCAGTGAAAAGTCAGGAATCGAGTAAAAGTCACAGTAAATGCATTTTTCTTTACAGAAAGGAACGTGAACGTAAAGAGAACTTATCAACTTCAAGAGACCCTTTCCTTTTCGAGTTTATTGATTTTCTCCTTAAGATCCGGGTCTTTCAAAATTCTATAGGCTTCTCTGTACCAGATAAGAGCTCGTTCCTTTTTCCCCATCGCTTCATAGACTTCTCCGAGTGCCTGTTTAAGGTTTGCTTGCTGTTCTTCTGTTAATTCTCTATCGTTTAAAATACCCATCAGGAAGTCAATTGCTTCTTTGAATTTACCCTCAAGCCTGAGAGCGGTGGTAATAAGGATTGCTGCTTTCAGGAAAGAGTTTTTATGTTTAAGCGCCTCCCTGGCACTTTCAACAGCTTTGTCAAATTTGCCAAGTCCAATCATGGCTTCCGCCATTGATATGTGCTTAATACCATCTGTTTCAATTTGTTTTATTTCCCTGTCAATGGCTTTTCTGTCTTCTTTTACTTCTTCTACATAATGGGAAACCATATCTGATAGATCAATGACCTGATCTAAAACATGGAGAATTTCTTCCGGCTCTGGCAAAGTTAGAACTGATTCCACTTCCTTTGTGATGTGTCTCGAGTATTCAGGGTATCTAAATGTCACTATTGAAGGTAGTTTGCCGTAAGCTTTTCTATCAACTATTTTGAGTCTATCCATAAACTCAGAACCACTTTCAAATTCGCCCTGCTCAAAGTCTATCAGTGCCTGGAGAAAATACTTAACCTTTGGATCTGGAACGTTTTTAACTATTTGTTTAAAGGCATTCAGCTTATTAGCCACTTTAAATGTATCAACTAAGAACTTGAGAAAATCTAAATTAAAACTGTTATCGATGATTAGTTTGAGAATAACTTCCAGTCCTTTATCGCTGTTAGCAATAACGTCAGCAATTTGTCTATCCAGGTTTTCAGTTTTCTTGATTTCTCTGGCTTTAAGAAAGACTCTTAGAGCTGATCTGTAGTTATGAAGGTTGGCATAGAGGTTTCCAGCTAACACATAGTTTGTGAACGCCTCTTCAGTATTACCCTCTACTTTGAGAATATCGGCAAATTTTTCGTAGAAAAGAGGATGAAATTGTTCCTCAATAAATCTTCCTAAGAGTTCTTTTATCCTGGAAGTTGACAGGTCTGCTTCCTTAAATCGCCAGTAAGTTTCCTCAAGTGTTTTAAATGCCTCATAGAATAGTTCTTTCTTCTGGTAAGAAAAAACAAGAAGTTTTAAGGCTTTGATGTTGAAGGGATCTACTTTCAAAATTTTTTTCAAAATAGCAACGGCAATATCGTAGTATTCCTCTCTTATTTTCTTTTCTGCAAATTCAAGAAGAAGCTTTATCGCCTCTTCTTTTTTTCCGAGCTTTATAAGAGCATCACTGTAGGAGTTAATTATAGATACTGAATCGGGATATTTCTGAAGGAGACTCTTTCCAACTTTGACTATCGTTACGTAGTCTTTAGCATCGACAGCCCGACTGAATTCCTCTTTTTCTGTTCTTTTTCTTCTAAAGAAATCAAAAATACCCAAATTACCTCCAGAAACAACTGGAAAA
>CAJXJV010000056.1 GCA_913055135.1 uncultured Desulfurobacterium sp.
CTTAGTACCGTGAACCATATCAGGATAGGTTCCGTTTCCGCTCACTGTACCATCTTCGTTCAATTCTGGAACTGTATAGGTGTAAGTATCATCAACCCTGCTCATCAATATTGGAAGCGTTACCTCTTTATTTGCATTAAATTCGTCAACATCATAGTAAACTTTCGGCTTCCAGATCTCACCGTCTTTCTCAAACCTTACATAGGCAAGTGGAATTCCATCCCCATCAGTATCAACTCCCATAAGCGAAGCTGTGGAAATGTATTTATAGAAGAAGCCGGCAAAAGCCCTATAAACGGATTCTCCATTGTCGTCCTTCAGGAAAGGTCCTCCTCCCATAACGTACGATTCGCCACCGTCAACGTCAGCTGTTGATTTTGGATGCTCAAAATAGGTAACCCTTGTAACTTCCCTTGTTGCACCATTTGCATTATTGGGATATATGAAGAACCTGCTCCAGGTACCATTATTTGTCTTAATATCTTCAAGGGTTTCATTATCAAGTCCGTAAAGCTGCTTCAGAACTTCTATGGGGATAGTGTCGTAATAAGCAGAATCAACCCTTGATACAGTTTTCCCTCCAATTACCTCTCCAACCTTTGGAGGAACACCAAGAGAAATAGCGATAGTTTCGTTATCTGCCGTCATTCCCTTGAATACCATGACCCTTGGGTTGGCAGGCATAATCGGATAGACATCTGCATTTCCTATTCTGGAGTGAACCATTTTGTTTTTCTGGGAAGCATCAGCGTGGCACATAAAACAGTCAGTATCGTTCACTCCAGAACGTTTAAAGTTGAAGACCCCCGGCTTCCCAATATAGCCAGCTCCTACCTCATAATCCGAATAAGCTAAGAAATCTCCATCTATTCCTACACTATCCGTAAGGTCGTGAACAAACCATTCTTTGTTTTCAAGTTCATCAAAAGCAGAATCACCAAGTTTTTCCTTTAAAGCTTCGTCAAGTGGTTTATCTTCCCTTCCAAACTGAGCAGCGCCGCCACCTGCATGACAGGAGTTACATGTAATATTTTGATTAACAGTTCCCATATCGAAGTTGAAACCTTCGTAATCATTTGCATTTGGATTAGTAACACTAATGCCATCAACAGCTCCATCTGGAACAGCAGGGTCAGTAAGAGGATTTTTAGCCGCCAACTGGCGGTAGGAAGGTGGTCACCAGCCCCCATAGTGGGACTTGCTCCTGAAGTAGCGCATTTTCAAAACTTTGTTGGTTACAAAGTCCTTTGTTCCTGTATCGTCTCCTTTTGTCTCGCTGTCCATCCAGCCCATATCGTGGAGACCAACGGCTCCGTGGTGGGACATTCTGACATCTTCAACTATGTTTTCGTGACAGCTTCCACAGGTTTTTTCAAAACTGATAGGTTCGCCCTTATAGATCTTTTCTGGTGTTCCGTTGTTAGTTATGACTTCTAAAGTGTCATTTGTTAAAACTTCATAGAGGTCTGTTCCATTAAGGGTTTTCAAGCAGATCGAATCGTGATCAGGAATGTCTGAGAAAGCCTGAGAAGCAAGCATTGCAGACATTATAAAACCTGTAGTAAGCGAAAGCTTACTTCTCCTCCATTTTCTTCCCATCTTTTCCTCCAGAAGTTACCTGCAAAATTTTTACAAAATTTTTACAATGCGGGATTCAGGATTTTATCAGAATTTTAATAAATTTCAAGGAATATTCCAAAAACTTTATATTATTAGTTCTCATATCAGAAATGGTTGTGCCACCTTATATCCTAAAATTTCCAGAGCCTTTGCTGTTACCTTCCTTCCTCTTGGTGTCCTTACAATAAGCCCCAGCTCTATTAGATAGGGTTCATGGACGTTTTCTATTGTATCAACATCCTCTTTCAGAACCGTTGCAAGAACGTTCAGACCTACAGGTCCTCCTTTGAACGTTTCGGCTATTGTTTTGAGAATTTTCCTGTCCATGTGGTCAAGACCGTAAGAATCGATTCCGAGCTCTCTCAGGATTTCTTCCGCTCTCTTTTCATCTATCCTGTCCCAGTTGTTAACGGTTGCATAATCTCTAAACCTCTTTAACAGCTGATTGAGAATTCTTGGAGTTCCTCTGCTACAGCGGGCTAAAACTTCCAGAGCTCTCTCTGTCAGGTTAATGTTTAGTTTGACTGAGTTCCTCTTTGCTATCTCTTTAAGCTCCGGGACAGAGTAGAGCTCCAGTCTGCAGATGATTCCGAACCTTGACCTGAACGGTGGAGTCAGTAAATTAAGTCTGGTAGTTGCTCCAATCAGTGTGAATCGCGGCAGATCTATTGAAAAGCTCTTAGCTCTCGTTCCTCCGGTAACAATATCAATTCTGAAATCTTCCATTGCAGAATAGATGCTTTCTTCTATTGCTCTATTCAGTCTGTGGATTTCATCGATGAAAAGAACATCCCCCTCGTTCAGTGACGTTATCAGTGCTATAAGATCTCCTTTTCTCTCTATTGTGGGAGCAGAAACAATCTTTATCTCTCTTCCAAGCTCTTTTGCAATTATCATTGATAGGGTAGTCTTTCCAGTTCCAGGAGGACCATAGAAAAGAACATGGTCAAGGGGTTCTCCCCGCCGCTTTGCCGATTCTATGGCAATTTTCAAAATCTTCCTGACCTTTTCCTGTCCTAAGAATTCTTCAAGCCCTGCAGGACGCTCTATCAAAACTTTCTCCCGGAGAGTTTCTTAATGATTTCCTTTACAACTTCCTCAATTGATCTATCCTTAACTTTTAAATCTATTTCTTTGACAGCACTCATTATTTCCTTTTTACTGTAACCCAGAGAACCAAGAATTTCAAAGAGTTCCTCAGGAACACTTTCTTCCTTCACCAACTTTCCTTTCAATTCTAAGATAACCCTCTCGGAGAGCTTTTTACCAAGCCCCGGAACAGTGGAGAGAGTTTCTACATCCATAGAGGAGACAATCTCTTTAAGCTCCTCATAGGAGAAATGGGAAATGATGCTCATTGCAACTTTTGAACCAACCTTTGGAACTTTTAAAAGCTCTTCAAAAAACGCTCTCTCTTCCCTTGTTCTAAAACCGTAAAGGGATGGAGTCCCTTCCGGAGGAAATATGAGCTTTGTAAAGAGCTCTATATTATCTCCTTCTCCTACCTCTGTAAGAAGACTTAGAGGAACAAATACCCGAAAAGCAATACTTCCACAGAGAAGAGAGACACTATCCGGATATTTGAATATAACCTGACCTTTCAGGTAATCAATCATCTCTACTTAAACGAAAGGTTTTCAAGAAATCCTTTTATTCTAAAAGAAAAAGTCTGACCCTTAAATGGCTCTACATAGGGAGTTAGCTTTACTCTCAGGTTCACGTAGGACCTCTCTATCTGGCGAGCATTCAGGTTAACATAGCCTTTCACTGACAACCTTGCATCTTTACCCTTTCCCTTCACATCAATATCAACAACATTTTTCCTTTTAACTTTGTAGGTTACCTTAACATCCCCTATGTCGGCACTCGGGAGGGAAAGAAGCCCAAATGCAATCTTCCTTAGCTTAAGGTTTTGTAGTTTAAAGTTTCCCGAACCACCTACTAAACTGTTCTTTGCGAAAGAAAGAGTACCACCGCCGAAAAGATTGCCAGATATAGAAAAAGGAAGAGAACTTTTCTTCAGACAGTTTTCCACTCTCAGCTTTTCAAGTTTAAACTTTACACTATGAACAGGATAATTGGCATCTGCCTTTAAAATGCCTCCACAGACCCTTGCCAGAACGTTAAATCTCTTTTCTTCTGATAGAAGAGAAGAAACTTGCGGATTTATGATAACTTTATCAAATTTAAAGGGTAGAAAAGAAAGTTTGACATCATCTAATTCAACCTTTAAAGGTAACCTTCTAACTTCAACCTTTTTGCAGGAAATCTTCTGATGACATAGACTGTTTTCAACAAACCTCTCTATCGGGAAGGTGAGGTAGAGAAAAAAGGGAAACGAAAGCAGGAATATAAGAACAACAATCAGCTTTCTCATTCTGCTCTCCTGTAAAAGTTAAAAGTTACCTTCCCCGATACCAGTCCGTTCTCATCCATATCGGAAATTTCAATTCCCGTACAGCGAAAATAGTAGGAGCTCCTTTCCAGATTGTGGATTAAAGAGGTCACCTTATTAAGAGGTGTTTCCCCAAAATCAACAGAGACCATCTTAACTTCTATACCTTCAATTCCCTTACCTGTTGAGACTTTCAAATTTTTAAGATTTACTCCAGCCTTTTCTACCTGAGATTTCACATAAGTTGTAAGGTCAAGCGTTCTTCCGTTATCAACTTTCTGAAGTAATGGCTCCAGCTCTTTTCTCAGGACAATAAGTTCCTCAAGGGAAGGTTTTATCTTTTCAACTTTTTCCTGGAGTTTCCTTTCCTTTTCAACGAAAGTATCAGTCATGCTTTTAATTGGAAAATAGACCAGAATCACATAGAGCAGAAATATAAAGACGGGAATTCCTAAGAAGATAACAAATCTCTCTCGCTCGTCCAGACCCGAAAGATACTCAATCACAAAATCCCTTACTCTTTCAAACACCGGATTTAACCCCTGAAACCGAAATTGAGAATTGAATTCCCCTGGTTACCTTTTTAACCTTATCGGTATTTACCTTTTCAAAGTACTTTGATAGATTATCGGTAAAGACTTTAAGAGATTTCTCTTCATTTGCATAGCCGGATATACGAAAGCTCTCAGAAACGGCAGAACCTTCAAGCTTTAAAACCTTAATGCCTTCTACAACCGATTTTGATATTCCCGAAAGAGAGAAGAGAATAGAAGGTTTATCAAGTAGAAGAAACGATTTAAGTTTTTTAAGTTTTGAAAGCTTCTGAGAAACCTGAATCTCTGGTACAAGAACTTTTTCTTGCAGAACTTTCCCAACCACTTTTTTATACTCTTTTGAAATCAATTCATAATTTTTCTTTTCATGGATATAGGCAAAGAACTGTGAAACCGTAAAAAGAATGGTGGCTGCAAAAATAATCGCTCCACCTGTGATAAGTGCACTTCTATGTTTGATGAAGAACTCAGAACTGAAGAGAGAAAACTCTTTAAATGCAGCTTTGCAGGAAGCTTTTCTGAAATGGTAAAGACCAAAAGCATTAAAGTACAACGGAGTTTCTTTTCCGAAAATCTCTATTTCTGGTATTTCCAGTGATTGAACGTATTCTTTTAAAATATTCATAAACTCACTATCTAAAGCACCTCCTCCAACAATGACCACTCTTCCTTCAAGCCGGGGAACAAGCCTCTCTTCTAAAAAGGTTCTGTTCTTTTTTAGAAAAGGAAAACCCGCTCTGAAAATTTCCACTTCCTTTAGTTTTCCTGCTTTTAGAGAAAGGATTGCTGTCTTTGAAGCCCCGAAATCAACAATTGTTAAATCTTCTTCTCCATAGAGAATAGCAGCAGCCGTGGCTGCACCAATAATATCAACAGTTATGACTGAAGATTCTTTTAAACTTCTATCCAGTGAATCTATTGTTTCCTTCTTTTCAATAAATATCAGAAATTCACAACCTTTTTTCTCTTTCCTGACAGGACAAAAAGAGATAGTAAGATTCTCTGCTTCAACGCCTGTATCGGCAGAAACATCGTTGAGTATCATCTTTCGTAGCTGAGACC
This sequence comes from uncultured Desulfurobacterium sp., assembly GCA_913055135.1. Classification (GTDB taxonomy): domain Bacteria; phylum Aquificota; class Aquificia; order Desulfurobacteriales; family Desulfurobacteriaceae; genus Desulfurobacterium. The sequence continues at coordinate 5,632 of CAJXJV010000056.1, forward strand.
CGCGGCAAACAGGATAAAAGGACTTTTTAACGAAAACTGTCTTGGAAGAGACTCCCGTTATAAAGCTCTTTCCCTCTTTTAGACCTGTTCCAAACTTCTCGCCATCAAACCATTTTATTGCAGCAGAACCTGCATCAATTCCAATCATTCAACTACCTTCCACTCAAGAACTCTATTTCTGTCAGTAAATGCTACTAGATTCACGATGGAGTCGCCATAGGAAGCAGTAACTTCCATCTTGAAGTAGTCACACCTGTTTGTTATTAAAGGTTTAATTAAAAAGTAGAGCTCCTCTGTAAATCCAGGTAAATTTTTAATGTCCTCCAGTCTTTTTATTGGTCGGTTCTCAATTATACTATCTACTGCTGTCTCATCCATCTGCTCAGAAAGGGCAAGAAGGAGCTCCTTTGAGGCAGAATTGACGTTTACTTTTCCGCTCCCATAGACAGTAAGGTAGTTTGAAAGCCTTTTAAACGTATTTTCATCAATTCCCTTAACGTAAAGGATTTCAAAAAGACTTTTAGCGGCTCTGTTGGAAGGTCTATATCCAAGTCCTTCGTAGTAGTAACTCTCTGCACCATTATCTGTCACGGTGTCGTCTGAATCTATCCAGTCTTTGAGCGCTGCTGCAATGTCAGTGTTGAGCTCAAGATTCTCAAATAGCCTGATAGCCATTTTGTAGTAAAGGGAGTTTGTAAGTTTGTTTATGTTGAACTTTCCACATTCATCGGTAATTCTTACTGAGAGGAAAATTCCTCTGTAGTTATAGACTATAGGTTCGTACCAATCATCTCCTTCACCATCGTAGCCGTTATTATCATCTTTCAAATAATTAAGACCTATCTTTATGGCAGAAACCGCTGCGTGGTAAGCAACGGTATAATCTCGAAAAGATTCTGACTTTGAAACACTTTTAGTAGATAGGAAATAGACAGAAAAGAGAAAGGAAGTTACAACTGCAACCATAACTAAAACAAGGAAGAGGACAAACCCCTTCCTATTCCTGGAAGAACTCAAGAATCTTCTCCTCGTCGGGAGAGTTGATTACGCCTTTCTCAGTTATTATTCCCGTTATGTTTTCATGGGGAGTAATATCGAAGGCAGGATTCTTTACCTTTGCACCGTAGGGAGCAATTCTACAATCCTTACAGTGACAGCAGAGGATTTCATCCGGGTTCCTCTCCTCAATTGGTATCTCTTTTCCGCTTCTCAGGGAAAGGTCAAAAGTTGAAGTTGGAGCAGCTACATAGAAAGGAATTCCATGTTCTTTTGCCAGAACAGAGAGGGAGTAAGTTCCAATTTTGTTGGCAGTATCACCATTCAGAGCAATCCTGTCCGCTCCAACAATAATACAGGTAATCTCTCCAAGAGACATAAAATAGCCTGCCATGTTGTCGGTTATGAGGTAGTAAGGAATCCCTTCTTGCTGGAGCTCCCAGGCGGTAAGTCTTGCTCCCTGAAGGTAGGGTCTTGTTTCATCAACATATACAACAATATCCTTACCCGATTCCACTGCTGCTCTTATTACCCCGAGAGCCGTTCCATATCCAGCAGTAGCCAGAGCTCCAGTATTACAGTGGGTTAGAATAACCTCTCTGGAACTAAGGAGCTCAGCTCCGTAGTAGCCTATTTTCTTGTTGGTTTCAATATCCTGTCTCTCTATGTTTATCGCTTCCGTTTCGAGAGCTGCAACGATATCTTCTTCTTTGAATCCCGCCTGAACAATTCTCTTCATCCTCTTTAAAGCCCAGAAAAGATTTACAGCTGTGGGTCTTGTTGCAGCAAGTCTGTTTATAATGAACTCCAATTTTGCCTTAAAATCGACAAAACTTTTTGCCTCCTTCAAAACCTCTCTCGCACCAAGAGTAACTCCATAAGCTGCAACAACGCCGATAGCTGGAGCTCCTCTTACAACCATCTGCTCTATGGCTTGAGCAACACACTCGTAATCTTTACACTCAATCCACTCTTCTTTAAGGGGGAGTTCCCTCTGATCAAGGAGCAAAAGAGATTCTCCAGTCCACTTCAGAGGTCTGATATCCCTGATTTTTGCCATATTAAACCTCAACGATTTCGAAATTTTCTCCAAAAAGCTCCCTTAAAACTTTAATAGCTTTCTCTTTCTCTTCCGGAGACTGGAAGAATAGCTTTAGTTCTCTACGCTTCAGAGCTCTATCTGCTGCCTCAGCAAGCCCTTTCTTAGCTTCTTCAAGGTTTTCTAC
>CAJXJV010000057.1 GCA_913055135.1 uncultured Desulfurobacterium sp.
TAGAAACAAAAAGGAAAGGAGAAGATATCTTGCAGAAAGAGCCTTAGAGGATATGAAAAGATGTTTAAGCTCTTTGTCTTGATTTTTTTTCTTTTGACGGAAGTTGCTTTTTCGAAAGTTTACGAGATCAGGATTGTCAAGCACAAAGATACAAAAGAGGTAAATAGTCACAGTTTTATTGTCTATAAAGTAAAACCCGGAGATACCCTTTCAGGAATAATGAGGAAATTTAGAATACCTCCAACTATGGTGGATACCATAGTGAATGTAAACAAAATAAAAAATCCCAACCTTATCTATGCTGGACAGAAACTCAAACTACCTGTTGGTATGAGAGATTCATCTCGGGGAATACCTGAGAAGATAGAAAGTTTTTTACCTGCAATCCGTATGCTCGGGGGAAAAATAGACAAAAGCGGTGCTATATTCCTTAAGGGTGGAAGAGTGGATTTTAAAAAAAATCCAAAAATCTCTGTTAATGGTGAAGAGTACATCCTCGATTTCACCGATAGTTTGAATAGGGAGTTGAAGGAGGAGCTTGGAGCTATTGGAATAAAAGTAATAAAATTAGAAGAGTTAAAGAACTTACTGGAAGACATAATCAATTTAAATTTTGGAATTGCTGAAAAAAACGGAAAATTAGTTCTGGGAATGAAAGATGTGTTAATCTATAAGTACGATTATCTAAGTTATAACGTTTCTACTGGAAACAGAATAGTTATAAACCTGAAAAGAGATACTCCTGTTGCTCTTGTTAACCTGTTGAAAGCCTATGGTGTAGAAGTTCTACAACCAGAAGGAAAGGAACTTGAAGGAAAGGTAGGAGAACTAAGGATTCTTTCCGGTGGTGGGGTTGAAAGAATTGCGGAGTTGGTGAGAATTGTTACCGGGGAAAAAGGGGTACTCAAGGATTCAGGAATTGAATTTCCTGAAAATCATCTGTTTGTAGCTTTTGATTTTGTTGATCCAGAAGAAAAGGTAAAATTAGAGCTTGAAGGGTATAAGGTTGTAGTGCTTTCTGGAGATTTTATTCGTGATGTGGAAAAAATCTTTTCGTTGGTTCCTGTTGTTTACAAACGGGTGAATCTCGTTGTTGTAGAGCCACCAGGAAGTAATGGTGAACGTTCGAAATTTGAAATTCCGGGACTTTTGATCTCGACGGAAAGGAAAGATTGGTTTCTGATTGATTGTGTGGATAAACCGGAGGAAATTCCTTATTTGAGGAGCAGAGGAGTAAATCTTATTATCTATTAAAACGTAAAGTCCCCCTTAAGGGGGACAGAAAAGATTACTCTTTGTCTGTTAGAGCCATAACGCCGGGGAGCTGCTTACCTGCGAGAAACTCTAAGAACGCACCACCGCCGGTTGAGACATGGTCTATTTGATGTTCAAGACCAAGCATTTCAATAGCTGCAACGCTATCTCCACCACCAACAATTCTCAAAGCTTCGTTATGGGAAGCTACAATTTTTCCTACTTCCATAGTTCCATAGCTAAACTTTTCAAATTCAAAAACTCCCATTGGACCATTCCAGAGAATGGTCTTAGCGTCTGAGAGGGCTTCTTTGAAGAGCTCTACAGTTGCAGGACCAATATCGAGTCCCATCATGTCGTCTGGAATTTCTTTGTAGGTTGTTAGCTTTGCATGGGCTGTAGGAGAAAATTCATCAGCGTTGTTACTGTCAACAGGTAAGTAAAACTTGACACCGTTTTTATTGGCTTTTTCCATTATCTCCCTTGCAGTGTCAAGAAGCTCTTCTTCAACAAGGGACTTTCCAACGTTATATCCAGCAGCTTTCAGAAACGTGTAGGCCATTCCACCACCAACTAACATCTTATCGACAATTTTCAGAAGGTTTTCTATTACCTCAAGCTTTCCAGATACCTTTGAACCCCCAATTATCAGAACGAGAGGTCTCTCTGGATTATCAAGAGCTTTCTGAAGGTGCTTTATCTCCTTCTCAAGGAGAAATCCCGCAACTGCAACTTCTACATATTGGGCAATTCCATAAGTTGAAGCATGTTTTCTGTGGGCAGTTCCAAAGGCATCGTTTACGTAAATGTCTGCGAGTCTTGCAAGCTTTCTGGCAAACTCAGGATCGTTCTTTGTCTCTTCTTTGTAAAACCTCACATTTTCAAGTAGCGCAACTTCACCACATTCGAGGTTATTAACTTCCCATTCAACCTCTTCACCGACACAATCTGAAATAAACTTAACCTCTTTTTCAAGAAGTCTTGAAAGCCTATCTGCAACCGGCTTTAAAGTGAGCTTTGGATCCCATCCTTTTGGTCTATCAAGGTGGGAACATAGGATAACTTTTGCTTTGTGGTCTATTAGATAGTTGATGGTTGGAAGTGCTGCTCTAATTCTCTTGTCATTCTGGATAACACCGTTCTCAATAGGAACGTTAAAGTCAACCCTTACAAAGACCTTCTTTCCTTCAAGTTCTGCTGGTGGAATGTCTCTGAGAGTCATTTTGTTAAACATCTTTCTGAAAGGCATTTTCCTGCCACCTCCTTAAAATTTCCTCTGATTTGTCTGTGAGAAAATACCGTATGCTTTTGCCTAATTTCAACCGATTTCTGATTTCTGTCGAGCAAATTTCTATCAGTCTGCCGCTATAAATGAGGACATCTATTTCATTAAGGATATTGCTATCAATCGGTTTTCCTTTGCTAACCTCTGAAAACTTAATTGGATATCCTATTTTCTGAGCAATTTCTTTAACGTTGATTTTGTATCCAGGTCTCTTAATAACAATGACCTTTGTTAATCTCAAAATCTCTGTCGGTTCTTTCCAGCGGTGAAACGATTCAAACGAGTCCGCTCCCATTATGAAAACTGGTTTCTCTCTGTGGATTCTCCAGAATTCCCTTAACGTGTCAACGGTATAGGAAATTCCCCCTTTCTTAATTTCATAATCCCAGACGGAAAATCCTTTTTCTCCTTCTATTGAAGCTTTAAGGAGCTCCAGACGGAGCTCTGGAGGCAAGAAAAGTTTATCCTTTAAAGGCTGCAGGTATGCTGGAACGAAAATAATTTCCTCAAATCCGAAAGTTTCAAGAATATCCCTTGCAATTATGAGATGACCAACATGAACAGGGTTAAAACTTCCTCCAAAAAGGGCTTTCAACTTTTCCTCTTCCCTCCCCACAACTTCAACATTTTCTGAAAGATCGCTACAAGCGTCCACACAATCGTAACAACGAAGAAAAACCAGAAAAAGAAAGTTCCAATTTCAGGTTTTGAAATCAAATCTCGCTCCAATTACTCCCTTATTTGTCCATCTCCAAAGATAATGTACTTAGGAATTGTTAGATCCTCAAGTCCCATTGGACCTCTAACGTGAACTTTATCGGTTGAGATTCCCATCTCTGCACCAAGCCCGAAGACGTTACCATCTGTAAACCTTGTAGAAGCATTTATATAGACTGCTGCTGAATCAACTCTGTTTAGAAACTTCATTCCGTTTGTGTAGTTTTCCGTAACGATTGCATCGCTGTGGTGGGAACCGTAGGTGTTAATGTGGTCAATAGCTTCATCAAGAGAGTCAACAACTTTGACTGCAAGGATGAGGTCGAGATATTCAGCGTACCAGTCATCCTCTGTTGCGGGTTTAATGTAGTCCGGATCGTAGCTGCGTGTCCTCTCACAACCCCTCAGTTCTACTTTGACTTTTTTGAACATATCAATCATCGCTGGAAGAAACGCATCGGCAATTGCTGAATGAACCAGCATTGTTTCCATTGCATTACAGACACCAGGTCTTTGAACCTTCGCATTGAAGCAGATATTCCATGCTTTCTCAAGGTCTGCAAACTCATCCACAAAAACGTGGCAGACACCTTTGTAGTGTTTGATTACTGGCATCCTTGCATTTTCTGCAACGAACCTGATGAGTCCCTCTCCACCCCTTGGGATGATTACATCTATATATTCATCAAGCTGAAGCATTTCCTTGACTGCAGAGCGGTCTGTTGTGTCGATGAATTGAATCGCTCCTTCTGGAAAGCCCTCTGAAGCTGCTGCCTCTTTCAGGATGTTTACAAGAACCCTGTTTGAGTTTATGGCTTCGGAACCGCCTTTCAGGATAACAGCATTGGAGCTCTTTATACAGAGAGAAGCAGCCTCAACTGTTACGTTAGGTCTTGATTCGTAGATAATTCCAACAACCCCAAGTGGAACTCTCATCTTTCCAATTTTAAGACCGTTGGGTCTCTTCCACATCTTTATAACTTCACCAACCGGGTCATTCAAAGAAGCAACGTCATGTAGAACCTGAATCATTCCATTAATTCTTTTTTCGTTGAGAAGAAGCCTATCGAGCATTGCTTTTGAAAGTCCCTTTTCCTCTCCAGCAATGAGGTCTTTCTGGTTTTCTTTCTCAATTAAATCCTGTTTTTCTTTTATCAGTTCTGCCGCTTTTTTCAGTGTCCTGTCCTTGATTTCTGTTGAAATATCAATTAGTTTGTAACTAACTTCTTTTGCTGCTTTTGCTATCTCCTTAACATTCATTGATATCCTCCCAATAAGGTTTTAAATTCAGACGTGAACATTTTGAAGGGGGTAATTATGAGAAAAATTTTAGCATTATTTACCGTATCGGCACTCCTTCTTGGCGGTTGTGTAACCACACAGCAGGGACAAACCAGTAAAACAGCCACAGGTGCTGCTATTGGGGCTGTTGCTGGAGGAGTTTTAGGAGCTGCAACAGGTCCTAAGGGCGCCAATAAGGGAAAGCGAGTTTTAATTGGAGCAGTAGCAGGTGCCATAATAGGTGGAACCATCGGTTACATTCTCGACCAGCAGGCAAAACAGATGGGAGAAGATCTTGGAGTTAAACCGATTGACAATACCAATCCAGAAGCTCCACAAGTTACAGGAGCTCCCATTACAGAAAGTAAACCTGTTGCCGTCGTAAAAGAACCAAATAGAGTAAGAGTTGTCCTGAAAGATTCTCTCCTCTTTGACCTCAACAGTTATCAGTTAAAACCGGAAGCAAGAGAAACACTAAGAAGACTTGCAAGAACACTTTCTCAAAATCCTGATAATGTAATTGTCGTTGCTGGATTTACCGATAGCACAGGTTCTTTTGATTACAACATTAAACTTTCTGAAAAGAGAGCAGAAAGTGTTAAGAATGAGCTTGTTTTGAACGGTGTTGATCCTACAAGAGTTCTCATCTTCGGATGTGGACCTAAGAAACCGATAGCTCCAAACAACACTCCTGAGGGAAGATCTCTCAACAGAAGGGTAGAGATCTTAGTTTATCCAAAGGGTGTGACAATACCACATCCGTGTAATTGAGAATAGATTTAAGAGGCAAGGAGACAGATGAAGAAGTTCTACATAAAAACCTTTGGCTGTCAGATGAACGTTAACGATTCTGAGAAAATAGCGGGTATTTTGAGAGATCTCGGTTATGAAAAAGCCGGGTCTCCAGAAGAGGCTGATGTAATCATTGTTAACACATGTTCAGTTAGGGCAAAGCCAGATAACAAGGCTTACAGCTTTATCGGGAACCTGAAGAGGATAAAGAAAGAAAAACCGGATACTATTATTGCCGTTGGTGGATGTGTTCCTCAAAAAGAGAAAAAATCAATACTCAGATTTGAACACGTTGATCTTGTCTTCGGAACGTTTAACTTTATGAAGATTGACGAACTAATTGAAAGGGCAAGAAAGGAAAGGGTTGTTGAAGTTTTAAATTCCAAAATACGCGAGGAAGATAGAGTTCCATTAATAGATAGCTACCTTGAAAACGTTTGCGTTGCCTACGTTACAGTTCAAAGAGGCTGTAACAGGTTCTGTACCTACTGTATTGTTCCATTTACAAGAGGAAGAGAAAGAAGTGTAAAGCCAGAGCTCGTTGTTCAAGAAGTAAAAAGGCTTGCAGAAAGGGGAGTAAAAGAGGTTCATCTCCTTGGTCAAAATGTCGATTTCTACAACTATGAGGGAACAGACCTTGCAGACCTTCTCTACATGGTTTCAGAAGTTGAGGGTATTGAAAGGATTAGATTTACAACTTCACATCCTTGTGGTTTTAGCAGAAAGATAGTTGAAGCTATGAGGGATATAGAAAAGGTCTGTCCGTATGTCCACCTTCCGCCCCAAAGTGGTTCAAACAGAATCTTAGAGAAAATGAACAGAGGTTATACGAAAGAAGAGTATATTGAAAAGGTGATGATGCTTAAAGAAGAAGTTCCCGAGGTTGCCCTTTCTGGAGACTTTATTGTTGGATTTCCTACGGAAACTGTAGAAGATTTTGAAGAAACTCTTTCACTTGTGGAAACTTGCGTTTTTGACCAAGGATTTGTTTTTGAATATTCGCCAAGACCTTTTACTAAAGCTTCCACTTTCAAAGATGATGTTCCAAAAGAAGAAAAGAATAGAAGACTTCAGGAACTCCAGAACCTTCTCAAAACTCAAGCTGAAGAAAAAAACAGAAAAAGACTTGGCAAGGTAGAGGAAGTACTTGTGGAAGGCTGGAGTCCTAAAGGAAAAGAGCTCTCTGGAAGAACGAGAGATAACAAACTGGTTGTTTTTGATGGAGATGAAAGCTTGATTGGAGAATTTGTTGACATTGAAATAACAGAAACTTCTCCTTTCTTTTTGAAAGGGAAAGTTTTAGAAAGAGTAGAAAGTATTTTGGCGAGGAAAGGATGAAAATGAAATATGAGGAATTTATAAAAACTTTTCCGGAAAGAGTAGTTATAGACTCTCTCTTAAATCATTATAAAAGTAGATTGAGGAATTATAAGTTAAAGAATGAAGAATTTCAGAAAAAATATGGAATGAATTTTGAGGAATTTTCCAGAAGAAATGTAGTAAAAGATAGAAATTTCTCCTGGCAAGTTGAAGCTGATGCCATGGAATGGGAGCATGTAATAGAAGGAATTCGCTTTTGCTCTGAGAAGATAAGGGAGTTGGAAGAAGAGAGTTCGTTTTGAAGTCTATAGAAATATTAAAAATTCTATCTGAGGAGTAGAGCCATGGTAGAAGTATCTGTAATAGGTATTACTCATGACAGATTTAGCGGGATGCCCATCATAATTCTTGGAAACGACGAGGAGAGGTTTGCAATTCCAATCTGGGTGGGAAACTGGGAAGCAGAACTTCTTGAAACTGAGCTTCTTGGCGCTGTCCCACCAAGACCTTTCCCTTATGATTTATTGAGAGAGGTCATTTCTGCCTTTGGTGGAAGTGTAGAAAGAGTTATTATCAATGACTTTGACAAGGGTATCTACTTTGCTGTGATTGAAGTAAAGAGACATGATGGAGAGATTTTGAGAATTGATTCAAGACCCAGCGATGCTATAAACCTTGCAGTAAGAGTAGATGCTCCAATATACGTTGAAAGAGAAGTTATAGAAAAAGCTTCTATAATACCTCTTGACAATTGCGAGGGAAAAGAGTGCAAAGAGGAATGGGAAAGGCTGATTAGAGAACTTTTTGGAGAAGAGTAATCGGTTAAGTTTTGACAAGCTGGCCATTTTTGATTCTATAAGTCTGCCAGTTGAGCTCTTCGATAAGTTCTTTGTCGTGGGTAACTACAATAATCGATTTACTCGTGCTTTTCAGAAAGCTGACAAGATGGGAGAACTTTTCCTCGTCAAGCCCTGTTGATGGTTCATCCATAACCAAACATTTAGGCTTCATAGTAAGGACAGAAGCTATTGAAACAAT
>CAJXJV010000058.1 GCA_913055135.1 uncultured Desulfurobacterium sp.
AGATTCAACGTCAACTTCAACTGCAAAGAGGTTTCTATAAACTTTTTTGACCTTTCCACCGACTTCCACATCAAGAGCAAGAGAAAGAGAGTGAGCTGGATCGAGAGAAACAAGAAGAGTTTTTAATCCTCTCTCAGACAGGGCAACAGCAAGGGCTGAAGAAATTGTGGTCTTTCCAACCCCTCCTTTTCCGGAGAAGAAGAAAAATCTTCTGTTTAACATACGGTACTCATTTATCATACTGTAACTGGAACTAATGAACCAACAAAGGGTAGTTCTATTTTCTTTCTCTTACTCCAGTTAAAAATCTCAAGTCCCACAACTTCATCGTTTTCATCATAGTCAATAACAATTCCCTTATTTTCAAGGTATTCACTATCAACGGGATTCTTATCACTTAATTCAATTACAAGGATATCCACGTCCGGGCTGTATTTTATTCGCATAGTCCTCTCCTTGCCCATCCATCAGTGCTTTTAAGGTTCTCCAATTTCACCAACAACCCTGCTTATGATGCTTTTCCTGTCAGCCATCCGCCTGTTCCAGCCTTCAAAATCCTCTGCAATATAGGGAAGTATTTCCACCATGTAATAGTACATCGGATTGGGCATCCCGAGCCTTTCGCTCAAAACAACAGTAAGCAGATTGTCGTTGAGACTCCTGGCAGTTGCCTCAAGTTTATCTGTAGATGAATCGATAAGAACTCCTTTGAAAAAGAGTTTAAGACTTTTTAAGAACTTCACCTTTCTCCTCTTCTTTTAGCTTTTTCAGAGATATTCCTCCCTCGTAGAAGATCCAGAGAGCAAGGAAGATCTGAACAAGCGCTGCAATTCCGATAACCGTAAACTTCCACTTCATAAAGAGCATAATAAGAGACCAGATGGTAATCACAGCCATGAAAAGGGCTGGAATTCCTGGAACGAACCAGTATCTTCTTTTTCCGGTCTTCATAAGCCATATCATGACGACAAAAAGAGCAAGGGCTGCAATTAGCTGATTCGTAGCACCGAAAACTGGCCAGAGAGCCTTCCAGACAGGAAGAACCTTATGTTTAACTGGATCTTCATACTTCATGAAAACCAGAAAACCGGGAATTATGAGTGAAACGAGAGTCGCAACGTATCTGTTCTTCACTCCTGTGAGCTCTGTAAAGACGTATCTTGCAAGCCTTGTACCTGTATCTGTACTTGTTAGAACAAAAGAAGAAAGGGCAAGCATTCCAAAAGCCATTCCAACCGTTTCAGGAATTCCGAAGACATTCAAAAATTTTCCAATTCCCTCTCCATAAATGGCAGCAACGTTCTTTTTGAGGATTTCAAATTCAGATTGAGAAAGAACCACAACAAAGATGATAGACATAATAGCAACAATACCTTCTAAAAGCATTGCTCCATAGCCAACTTTCACAGCATCTGTTTCCTTATCAAGCTGCTTTGATGTGGTTCCAGAACCCACAAGAGAGTGAAATCCAGAGATTGAACCACATGCTATTACAACGAAAAGAAGTGGAACAAGGGGTCCAATGTCTGAGTTGAATCCCATAAATGCTGGAATGTTCATATCCACTTTTCCAAAGGAGAGTATTATTCCAAGTCCTGCACCTAAAACCGCACCATAGAGGAGAAAGCTTGAAAGGTAGTCCCTGGGCTGAAGGAGAATCCAGACAGGTGTAACTGAAGCAATAGCGACGTAAAGAATCAGAATAACGTTCCAGACATTTGGGGGCAGATGAGTTGGAAAGAGCTGACCAATGTAAACCGCAAGGTAAACTAAAACTACAAAGATCGCCGTTGTTATTCCCAGATTTTTCTTCCTGTGATAGACAATAAACCCAAAAAGAATGGCTAAGAATATGTAAAGAATTGCTGAAGTTGCTACCCCACCACCAATCGGCAGCATCTCAACAATTTTACCGTTCTCAATGACAGGAATCTTAGCACTGAAAGTAACCTGAGCAACGTTTATAAAGACCGCAACGACATAGAGAAGTGCAAGCCAGATGAAGAGCTTAAATATCGTTCCAGCCCTTTTTGTGAGATACATTCCACCAATTTCAGCTATGGACTTTGCCTTGTTTCTGATTGAAGCCACAAGAGCGCTCATATCGTGGACACCACCTATGAAAATGTTCCCTATTAGAACCCACAAGAAAGCTGGAAGCCATCCCCAGGAAGAAGCTGCAGTTATGGGACCTACAATAGGACCGGCACCTGCAATTGAAGAAAAGTGATGTCCAAGGAGAACAGGAGCTGGAGCAGGAACGTAATCAACGTCATCCCTCATAGTGTGGGCTGGAGTCTTGTTGTTGTCATCAAGATTGAAAACCTTATTGCTCAGGAACTTTCCATAAGTAACGTAAGCTATAACAGAGATAGCAATGGCTATGAGAAAAAGAATTGTTACCATCCCTTTCCTCCCAAAAAAAGTTTCAAACCTAATTATAAGAGTTAAACAGCCTGAGCTGCTTCTATTCCGTTCCTCTTTTTGATTCGCTGTTTCAAGAAGTAGTCTATGGTTTCCACCCTTATTTTTATTGATCCTGCAGGACGGTTTTCGTCTATTTCATGGAATGTGAAGTAAGGAGTTCCGCTCTCTTCCATGATCTCTTCAATTAAAGAGTAGATTGGTGCATCGTGACCACACCTGAAGCTTGATAGGTCAAGAACTGCAAGGTTTGGATGACCTGCTGCGTAAAGAGCTCCCCAGACCTTCCTGTTTGTATTTTCGCTGTAGGCTTTCTTCCAGACATCTCTTATGCTGAACGGATCTCTGCCTTTGAAAACTTTCTTCAAAAATTCCTCTTTAACTGGAAGTGATTCAATAGTAAGAATTGGATAGCCTCTCTTCTGAAGTTCTTCTAAAATTCCGTGGTTTATTCCAGGATCGTTGTGATAAGGTCTCCCTAAAACCAGAATTCCAATTCTGTTTTCTATCTCTATTTTTCTCAGAATCTTCTCGCCAAGACTTCTCATCTCGTTTTGATAGTAGCTTAGAGCTCTAAAGCCCTCTTTAATAGCTCTTTCGTTCTCTCCCTTTGTTAGACCCAGAATTTCCCTGAAAGCTTCATACATTTCATACTCAAGGAGTTCCTCATCGTGAAAGTGGAGTATCGGATCTAAGAATTCAATTCCCTTCTCCTTGAAAATATCCTTCTCCTTTGTCAAAACGGCTTTCACAGAAATCGGAGTTCCAGTTACAGTTGGACAGGCGTGGGAGCCTTCGGCATCTTTGAGAAAAGAAATAAGTGTTGCAACCTTCGGGAAGAAGATAACATCCGGCTTTTTCTTAATCAGATTGTTAATGTGGGCAAGAACAACTTTACTTGGAAAACATGGGTCAATTGCTCCACCCTTTAACTCTTCTCTAATAAGCTTTTCGGACGTGTAGTCTGAGAAGACAAAGTTTTCAACACCCAAAGACTCAAGATAACCTCTGAAAAACGGCATGAGGGAATAGAAATTAAGAACTCTTGGGATTCCAAATTTCAGGGATTTCCTTCTCTCTATCACACTTTTTCTTGAAATAATTCCAAACTTCTTAATTTCATAGACCCTTTCAACTGGATAACTTTCAAAAACTTTTTTTGCAGATATCTCCTGAAGGTTTGGATTCTCCTTCTTGATCTGGTTCAGCCTCTTAACAACTTCTTTCACATCCTCAAGCTCTGTGACCGTTCCCTTTTCGCATGGAGCAATGATGTACCTCTTTACTTTCCCAGAAAGGTTAACATGGATAAACGTCCTCTGACATCTGTTTGTACAGAAGTGGCACCTTGTTGTTTCATCACTCTTAACATGAAAATCAAGATTCTCAAGTGCATCTATTCCTATGAAGTCGGTTCTTCCTGAATACTCCCTCATCGCCTCAACGGCTGCACCAAAGGCTCCTGCCTCTCCCGTTATCGGATGGACAAATATTTCAGCATCTGGAACTCTCTCTTTTATGAAGTCGTGCTGTGCTTTCACCGCCGCAAGATTTCTCTGAGTTCCACCCTGAAGGAGAAACCTTCTCCCCAACTTCCGTAAGTTTGGCTCTTTAACAACGTATAGCCAGATGTTTTTCGGTAGAACTTTTGCAAGCCCTGCCATTATCTCGTGGGACTGCCAGCCAAGTCTCTGGAAGTTGACAATGTCCTGTTCTAAAAAGACAGCACACCCAAAGTTAAACTTAGGAACGTATTCAGCCTTGAAGGCGACATCTGCAAAGTCTTCAACCCTATAACCAAACCTCTCAGCAGTTGACTGGAGAAAGTAGCCATTTCCGGCAGAGCACTGGGTATTGAGCTTGAAATCCTTAACCTCACCATTTTTCATTACCATTACTTTTATATCCTGACCGCCAACGTCAACAATTACATCAACTTCGTCAAAGAAGTGTTTTGCAGAGATCGTATGGGCAACGGTTTCAACAACTGCAACGTCTGCTCCAATCGTTTCCTTCAGCATTTCTTTCGCATATCCTGTAACGCCGACAGAGAAAATCTGGAGCTCTGCACCGCATCTTTCCACCTGGTCTCTAAGCTGCTTAACAACCTTTTTTACATCTTTAAGAGGATTCCCTCCAGAAAGAGTATAGGCGGTTGCAAGAAGTTCCCCCTTTTCATCTATCAAAACAGCTTTTGTTGAGGTTGAACCGCCATCTATTCCAAGGAAGGCTCTTACTTTCTCTCCTCTCTTAAACTCTTTTGGTTTAAAAGGCTGCACGCCATACTTTCTCCTGAATTCCTCCAAGTTCTCACCAGGTTTTAAAAGTCCTCTCTCCCCGGTCTTTGCCTTCAGAACGGTTATCGAACGTTTTGAAAACGCTAAAAGTCCATCCTTTCCTCTGTAGGGACTCTCCTCATACTCAGCAAAAAGGGCAGACCCAAGAGCTGCATAGTACTGGGAGTTCTCTGGAAGCAGAACACTTCCAGTGTTAAATTGGATTTCTTTCTCTTTCCACAGCTTTTCAAGATGGTATCTCCACGCCTCTACAAGGGCAGGGAAAAAGGTGTTGGGTCCTCCAAGGAGAAGAACAACCGGGCGCAAAGTGTATCCTCTTGTAAGAACTGAAAGATTCTGAATGACTATTGCGTTAAAAAGAGAGATCAAAAGCTCGTCTGCCGGAACACCAGCCTTCTGGAGACTGTTTATATCGGTTTCTGCAAAGACTCCACACTTTGCAGCAACCGGATGAACTTCATCAGGGTCAAAATGTATAGAAGAGGCAACATCAAGAGGAATTTTCAGTTTGGAAATAATTCTGTCTATTGTAGCTCCAGTTCCACCAGCACACTTATCGTTCATAGTGGTAACCTTCCGTTTCACACCCCCGGCGTCTATCCAGAAGATCATCTTCGCATCCTGTCCCCCGAGCTCCACAACTGAATTTACTTCTGGATGAAATCTCTCCACTGCAAGACTTACGGCGTTAACTTCCTGAATGAACTTTACACCCAGAGCTCTTGCAATGTCTCCTCCACCACTTCCGGTCAAGAAGAGCTGAAAATCCCTCCCTACAATCTCCTCAAATTTCTCAAGGAGTTTCAAAACCTTCTCAGCCTGCCTCGCCTCGTGCCTTTCATAGTGCTCAAAGAGGACATTATTCTTATCGTCTAACAGAATCCCTTTAACCGTTGTAGAGCCTACATCTATTCCTGCTGTTATCATCTTTTCTCCTGAACTGACATATCAGTTCAATATAAAGTTATACTTGAATTGGTAGAATTTACGAAATGGAGGTGAGAATGAAAAAGTGGTTAATTGGATTGACAATAACACTATCAACAGTTTCCTGTGCAACAAACCAGCAAAATGGAAAACTCAATGATCTTGAGGCAAGGATTCAGGTTCTTGAACTGAAGCAGTCTGAAATCCTGAAGGAACTCCAGACAATAGAGCAGAAACTTACTCAGATAAAAGAAGAAATCCCAAAGCTCAAAGTTTCCACCAGCAACTTATATCAGGAGCTCTCTCAACTGGAAAACAGAGTTTCCTATCTGGAAAATTCTCTCAAAGAAAACAGAGACTACACGTTGAAATTGAACCAGTCCACAAAAAAAGAGATTTCGAAGCTTAAAACGGAAACCGATCGAAAAATTGATTCTCTAAACAAAGAAATAACTACTTTAAAGCAAACAATTACACAGGATAGAGAAAACCAAAATCAGAAAATTCTGGAGCTTGAAGAGAGAATCAGATTGTTAGAAGAGAAAATATCAAAGTTGAGAATCCCTTCGGTGAAAATTGAAAAGGTAAAACCAGAAAAGTAGTTTTACTTAACGCTTTCGAGGTTGTACTCAATCTCCAGCTGGAATGTTAACTTATCGTTCTTTATGGTATCAGGAATTGGTGGAAACTTTGCCCTTTTTATCGCTATGCAGGTCGCTTCCTGCAAAATATTGCTCTTTCCATTCAAGGGTTTGCATTCCACAACTTCCCCTTTTCTATCCAGAGTAAAATTAACAGATACAATTCCTTCTTCTCCTCGTTCTATAGCTTCCAGTGGATAGAAAATATTCTCTTCAATTCCACTTCTGATTGCATCTATGTAATAGGCTGGCAGATTTCCCTGGAGTGGTTTTAAACCTCCAGGTTTTTTAGGTTTTTCTTTTTCTTTTTTCTGTTTTTTGGGCAGCTTCTTTAACGGCTTTTCGGAAACGATTTCCGGTTTCTTTTTGGGAATAGATGCCTTTTTAACCTCCTTCTTTCCTTTCTTTCTTATTTCCCTTTTGATTTCGACCCTCTGCTCTTTCTGCTTTATAAGGGAAATCTTAATGACCTGTCTAACTTCTTCTCTCTCAGGCTTTTTCAGACTTTCCAGAATTTCTATAAATCCAAGCTCTATCAAAAGAGATAAAATAAAAGCAAGTGAAAACCTAACGGCTGTTCTCATCCCTTTCCTTCGCAATGAGACCTATTGAGTTAATGCCTGCTTCTTGAGCTGCGTCCATCACATTAACAAGAAGCTGAACCTTTGAGTTTCTATCTGCATTTATAGCAAGAGAAACATGAGGATTTTTTACCTTAGCATTTTTGAGGAATTTCCTTAGTTGCTCAAGATTAACCTTCTTGTTCCCAAAGTAGATACTCCCGTTTTCTTTGATGGTAACTGTGACGATCTCCTTTTTGACCTGAATATTCGATCTCTGGGTTGTTTCCGGTGGATTGGTCTTAATCGCAAGGCCAGGAATAATGCTTCCCGCAATAAGGACAAAGAAAGCAAGCAGGAAAAGCATCACATCTACCATAGGAATAATTATGAGCTGAGGCTTTTCCTCGGAAATATCATCTTTAAACTTAAACATCAACATCTCCTCACGTAAGCTTCTCTAAAGCACTGCAAAACCTGATCAATGAGATTCACCTTTTTGCTTCATTGGTAGTGCAGCATAAAGGAAGATTCCCATAATGAGCAGAGCTAAAATAACCAACAGAATTTGCATTATCAACACCTTTTTAAAGCCTCCTTAACTGGTTAACCTTCTGCTTATACACAGAAATCAGAA
>CAJXJV010000059.1 GCA_913055135.1 uncultured Desulfurobacterium sp.
ACAACGCTGGTGCGGTTCTTCTAATTCTCTCTGCCCTTGCAAGGGGAAAGGAGGTAATAGTCTCAAGAGGAGAGCTCATAGAGATTGGAGGTTCTTTCAGAATCCCGGACGTTATGGCTCAGAGCGGAGCAATTTTAAGAGAGGTTGGAACTACCAATAAAACCCATCTCTGGGACTACGAGAACGCAATTAACGAGAACACTGGGCTAATCTTAAAAGTTCACACGAGCAACTATAAGGTTCTGGGATTTACGGAGTCTGTCTCAACGAAGGAGCTGGTTGAACTTGGTAGAAAGTATGATATTCCAGTCTATGAAGATCTTGGAAGCGGGAGCTTTATTGATGTCAGGAAGATTGGTCTTTCCTATGAGCCAACAGTCCAGGACGTTTTGAAAGCTGGAGTTGATGTTGTCTCTTTCAGTGGAGACAAACTCCTTGGTGGAGCTCAGGCTGGAATAATTTTAGGAAGGAAAGAGCTGATTCAAAGGATAAAGAAACACCCTCTAAACAGGGCTTTAAGAATTGACAAGATGACGCTTGCCACGTTGGAAGCAACTTTGATGTATTACCTTGATGAAGAAAGAGCTCTAAAAGAGATACCAACATGGAGACTGTTGTCCCAACCCTTTGAGGAAATAAAGAAAAGGGCTGAAAAACTCTATTTGCTTCTCGAAAAAAACGAGCTTAAGGCAAAAATTGAAATTGTTGAAGATGAGTCTGAGGTTGGCGGAGGAGCTCTTCCACTTCAAAAACTTCCAACGTGGTGTGTAGCCATTGAGCCAGAGGACATTTCCTTAGAAAGCTTTGACTGTTTTATGAGAAATCAGGAAATTCCCGTAGTTGCAAGAATAAAAAATGAAACATATTTATTAGATATGAGAACTGTTTTTGATTGCGAAATTGGGATTCTTGCTGAATACCTGTCCAGGGCTCTCCAGTGAAACTGGAGGAAAGGTGAGAGGAAGATTGGCTAAGGGGTCATTTTTTTCAATTTTTCTTTTCTTCTTTTTACTAACGATAACTTCTTTTGCTTCTAACTCTGAAGTAAAACCGCCAGTTTCTTACTATCTGGTTGAAAAAGAACTCAAAATAATTTCTGCAACGAAGGAAGCCACTTCTTACAGTTCCGTTCCCCGATTTGTAAGAGTGATAACACGAGAACAGATAGATACCTGGGGAGCAAGAAATCTTTTTGAGCTCTTAAAGCACTTTCCGGAGTTTTACGTTTACAGAAGTAACATCTACCTTAGAGCTGTTGGGACGTTGGGTATTAAACAGAGTTACTTTTCTGAAAAGATACAGGTTTTTATAGATGGAATTCCTCTTGCCGATCCTTCCAATGGTTCCTCCTTTAGTTCAAACAACAACATTTCTCTCAATAACGTAAAAAGGGTTGAAATCGTTTACGGACCGATGACTTCCCTTTACGGGGTCAATGCCTGTCTGGCAATTATCAACCTTGTTACTTATGATGCTGAGGACATAAAGAACGTTAAAGTTGGAACTGCGATAAATACAGATAATTCAAATGATAGCTATTTTATAAAGTCGTTCAGGAGAGGAAATTTTTCTGGTATTGTTTCCTTCAACTACAGAGAAGATAGAGGTCCTTACGAACGTTTTACTGACCGGGAAGGAAGAACTACAAGCCTTTCTGCTTACTTCAAACACTTTACCTATTACATAAAACTGAACTTTGACAACGGTTTATACCTCAATCTGTATGGAGTTGATAGAGACAATGACTTTCCAGTGAACATTCTCAATCTTGTTGTGAATGGAGATAGATCCTTTACCAGGCGTAAAGCTTTCCTCAATCGCCTGGGTTACAGGGTAGAAACTGAAACGATAAAGTTTGATGTTTAGGCATATTTAAACTGGTTTTATTTAAAGAGAGGATATAACCTTTTTCCAACTCCAATACCTCTTTATGGTGTTGAGAAAAGATATACAAGAAATCCCGGAGCCGGAGCCTATGCTATTTATGATAGCGATTACGGAAAGTTTACGGGTGGAATTGAGCTGAATGTTTCTCAACTTTACAAATATACCCTCTCCGGTAACTTTTTTCATCAACTTTAAATTTCTTAAATCCTTTACTAACAACTGTTGTTTCCTATCAGGAACTTCCACCTTCAGAACATCTTATGGACACAGCAAGCAGAACTACAATTTCACCATACTTCCAGTATCAGTTTTTCAGAAATCCTGCAGGTGTTCTTCTCAATTTCCGACTGGACAGACTCAACGATGTTGGAACAGCGAAAACATTTTCCCTGTCCTTCCTGTATAAGTTGTCTGATACCTGGAACTTTAAGTTAAACACCGGACGAGCAGTTAGAGCTCCGTCTTTTGAAGAGATGTACATAAAGAACAATCCTGTTCTTCTTGGAAATAAAGACCTTGACTTTGAGAAGATGGATTCTTTTATGCCTTCTATAGAGTTCAGTAATGACGCTTCTTCTGTGAAGATGCTTCTGTATGTGTATCGCATAAAGGATCTGATCTACAGGGCAACAGCATCAGGTAAAGGACAGCAGAAATGGGTGAATGCAGATAAAAGTATCTTTGTTAGAGGTCTTACAGCAGATTTAAAGAGAAGGTTCTGGAATTTTGAAGTATATGCTGGAATAAACAGACTTTTTTCTGTTTCTGATCTGAAAGATACCACATTCTTCGCATTTCCAGAGTGGAAAACCAATGGAGGAATTACCTACTATGGTGATAGAGTAGTTATTGACCTTAATTTTGAAGGTTACTCAGAGGTTACAAAAGGTGACATAAAAAGAGTTCCAGGGTATGGAGTATTAAATTGTAACTTTATGTATAAACCCGTGCAGAATGTAAAACTATTTCTGAAAGTAAACAATCTGTTTGACAGGGAAATTAACTATCCGGTTTATAGTTTAATTGCTCCTCAAGAACCAGCAGGTATGGTAGGAGAGGGTAGAACCTTATGGTTAGGTATAGAGTACTCTTTTTAGTAATTTCATTTTTCCTGGTTTACGTCTATCCAGTGAATGGCAAAGCAGTCTGTATTGTTGATAGTTACAGGATAGAGGCTACTTCTTATGTGAAATCCCTTATAGAAAAAGAGTTAAACAATTTTGCTGTATTTTCTAATGTTAATCTGGATAGAGAAAAAGTTGAATCTTGTGATCCTATGATACTCTTGGGGACACCTGCTGTTGTTGAAGCCATGAAAAAGATAAAAAAAAAGAAAGTTATTTATACATTTGTAATGTTTCCTGAGATATTGGGTTTGCATAAAAAGAAAAATTTCTTTGGAATAAGGATAATCCCTTTGCCGGATAAAACGGTAGAGGTTTTCTTTTCCTACACAGGTTTTAAAAAAAATAAAATAGCTGTTCCAGTTAGTAGAAGAACACAGAAAATAGCTAAGAAATATCTTTCTAATTCTAAGCTTTTTGAAATTTTGCCTTTTGATGATGATATTTCCAGGTTAAAATCAAAACTTTCTGGATATAAGTACGTCTATATCTTTCCTGATCCAGCACTTCTACGTGTTGTTAACCTTCTTAAACTCATGAAATTTGCGAAGGAAAACGGACAGGTAGTTATTACGAGTCTTCCAGATCTTGATAAGTACGGGGTAAACTTTATATACGCTGTCGATTATAATTTGCTGGCAGAGAAAATCGTTTCCCTGATTGAGAACACTCCGGAGGAAAAGATACTACCCTGTCCAGCGAGAGTTAAACTGTGGAGTCCATAAGGAAGTTTCTGATAAAACACATAGTTCTTCTCTTTGTATTAGCTGTGGGGAGCGTAATCATCCTTAGTTTTGTCTCAGTAACCAACCTGAACAGTCTGTATGAAAGACATCTTAGATACATAACCACTCTGGCAGGGAAAAATTTGCACTACGTGTTTAGCATCTACTACAATGATGTGCTGGTTAGTCAAAGTTTGAAAACTTTAAAAGAAGAAATAGAATCTGCAGAGCTAATCTATTTAAAGCTTGGTCCAAGGGAATATTTCTATCCTGAAAATGGAAGAAACTATCAGGGACTATTTAAACTGTGTAAAGAGGTTTCTTCTGAGGAGGTATTCCATACGGAAGAGGGAATATTGGTCTGTTATCCCTTATATGGAGAATTTGCATCTCAATTTATAACAGAAAATAGAAAAGAAGGACTGTTTGCCGTTTTATACAGCAAAAAAACGATCGACTCTATAATTATTCAGTGGCTTTTCCAGAATATAGTTTTGTTCATTATCTTTGCCCTTTTAGGAGGATTTCTATTTTTTGACATGCTTGTGCGTATTAATGGAAACTTTAATACCCTTAATTCCATGATTGCTTATATTGAAAATCTGTTGAAAAGGGAAAAGTTACCATCTGATCCAAAGAGTGCAATGAAGCAATTTCTGGACAGATTTTCTTTCAAAGAATTCGGACACGCCGGACGGCTAATAGTGAAACTTATCAGCAGAGTCATCAAGCTTACTGAGGAGCTTCAACGTCAGGCTATTAAAGACTTCCTTACGAACCTGTACAACAGGAACTATCTTAACCAGTTTGTGACCAAGATATTAGGAATAGTTCAGAGACAGAAATTTCCACTTTCCATAGCTATGCTTGATATTGATGATTTTAAACTGGTAAATGACGAATTTGGACACCTGAAGGGAGATGAGGTCTTGAAAAGTTGGGGAAAGGTTATACTTAGTTCGATAAGGAGTTCCGATATTGCAGTAAGATATGGTGGAGAGGAAGTGCTTTTAATATTTCCCAATACTAAAAAGGAAGCTGTTTCCTATATTGTCGATAGAATAAAGAAAAAGTTTAGCGAAATTGATTTCGGAATAGGAAAGAAAATAACATTTAGCGCGGGTGTAGCTGGTTTTCCGGAAGATATTCCTGAACTTAAATCCCTGGACGATTTAATAGAGATTGCTGATAGAAGACTTTACATAGCAAAGAGAAGCGGGAAGAACAGAATTGTTCTGGAAGATTAAAGAAATCAGAACTTTATAACTCTTCCATTTTTAATTAGAAGGCTTAACTTAGTTAAAAGAATTTGTATTCCAGAAACTCTACGACATCGTGATAACGGAGGAATGATGAAAAGGCTTCCTGTTGTTTCCATTGTCGGAAGACCTAACGTTGGGAAATCTTCTCTCTTTAACAGGCTTCTTGGTAAGAAGGTTGCAATTATCGATGGTACTCCAGGAGTTACAAGGGATAGAATTGTTCAGGAAGCTGAGATAGATGGACATAAAGTTATCCTTGTTGATACTGGAGGAGTTGATATTTCCGGAGAAGGTTTTGCAAAAGAGACGACAGAACAGGCAAAGAGGGCAATGGAAGAGGCTGACGTTATAGTCTTTGTTGTTGATGGAAAAGAAGGAATTACGCCTCTTGATGAAGAAGTTGCAAGAATTTTGAGAAAGTGGAAAAAGCCAGTCATTGTTGCAGTTAACAAGATTGATGAACCCTACATGGAAGATTTAATCTACGATGCCTACAGGCTGGGATTTGAGGAAGTAATTCCAGTTTCAACCATACACAAAATAGGTGTTCCAACTCTAAAAGAAAAAATTCTTGAACTTTTACCAGAAAATCTGAGAAAGAGTGCTAAAGAAACATTTGAAAAAGAGGAAAGAAGGGAAAGAGCTGAGAAGCTCATTTCTGGAGAGAGTGCCGAAGAGCTTGAAGGACTTATTGAAACACTCGAAGAAGGAGGAGAGTACACCATAGAGGAAGAGGAGAAAGAACCGATCAAGGTTGCAATTGTCGGACGTCCAAATATGGGTAAATCGACCCTTTTAAACACTCTTGTTGGAGAGGAGAGAGCAATAATCAGCGACATTCCCGGAACAACAAGGGATGCAATAGACACTTATGTAAAAATAGGAGATGATGAGTTCATCTTCATAGACACGGCTGGAATAAGAAGACGCGGGAAAATAAAGGATATAGAGTACTACTCTTACCTCCGAGCTCTTGATGCAATAGACAGAGCAGATGTTGTTGTTCTCCTTGTAGATGCAGAGGAAGGACCGACAGATAGAGATGCAAAGATTTCGGGAATAGCTCTTGAAAAGTTCAAGCCGATAATCATTGCCGTTAACAAAATTGATAAGCTTCAAAGTCAAAAAAGTTGGGAGAGACTTCATAGGGAGCTTGACCTGAACTTTGATTTCATTCCTTACGCTCCAAGGGTTTTCATATCTGCGAAGGAGAAGAAAGGACTCGATGAACTGCTCAGGCAGATAAAGGATCTATATAGACAGTACACTAAGAAGGTTAGAACAGGAGAGTTCAATAGATCTCTCAGAGAGCTTATGGAAATCCACCAGCCACCGGTTTATAAAAACAAGGTTGTAAAAATTTACTACGGAACACAGGTAAAGACGAAGCCCCCAACGTTTTTACTTTTCTCAAACTACCCGGAAGGTATCCCAAAGTCTTTCAGGAGATTCCTTGAAAACAGACTAAGGGAAAAGTTCGGTTTTAATAAGATTCCAATAAGGATTGTTTTTAAGAAGAGGTAATAAGTGCTTATGTGGATTCTAAAAATCTGCAAATAGATTTGAAAAATTCCCTACATTGGAGACCTGGATGAGGTATTCTTAGTTCTTCTGTATCAATAAATAGGTTTCCATACTTAACAATATCTATATCAACGACTCGAGGTCCCCACCTGAAAGTTCTGTATCTTCCCACTCTTTTCTCTATCCACTTGAGAAGCTTTAAAAGTTCAAAGGGTGGATGATAGGTATCTACAAGGAGACCATAATTGAGGAAAGGAGGTTGATTGACAACACCAAAAGGAGCCGTTTCAATGATTCTACTTCTCTTTAAAATCCTGCCAACAAGCTTTTCTATGAGTTCTTCAGCTCTTTTGAGGTTTTCTACTCTATTACCAAGATTTGTTCCAAGTATTAAAATCGTTCTCACTCTTCCTCTTTGAGCATTTGAACAAGAAGCTTAAGAGCTTTCTTTGCAGCTTTCCTTCGCCTGTTATTTCTCCTTGCAACTTCATCTGGATCTTTATCCTCAAAGATAAATTTAAAGACTTCCACCCTATCTCCAACAGAAATTCCAATGTATGTAAGTCCAACCGGCTTTTCGGGAGTTCCTCCTGTAGGTCCTGCGATTCCAGTAGTTGAAATGGCACATTCTGTGTTCATAAGCTTTTTAACCCCTAAAACCATCTCCCTTGCGGTCTCTTCACTAACCGCGCCAAACTTTAAGAGTGTTTCCGGGCTGACATTTAAAACCTTCATCTTTATTGAATTGTCGTAGGCAACTACACCACCCATAAAGTATTCAGAGCTCCCCGGTACATTCACAATCCTTGCTGCTACAAGTCCTCCAGTGCAGCTTTCAGCAGTTGAAAGCTTTA
>CAJXJV010000060.1 GCA_913055135.1 uncultured Desulfurobacterium sp.
CAAGTAAAGTTAATGTTTGATGAAACTATCAAAAATAAAAATACTAAATATTGGGATATGTTAATTGTAGATGAAGCTCATAATTTTGCACCATCTGGTAAAAAACACTATATAAAAGATTCGGATAGAACGAAACTTTTAAAACACATCTCACCACATTTTGAGCATAAATTATTTTTAACGGCAACACCTCATAATGGATATACTTATTCTTTTACGGCACTTCTTGAACTGCTTGATCCTTTAAGATTTACAAGAGCTTCTTATGTAAATCAAAAAGAGCTTAAACAAGTAATGATTAGAAGATTAAAAGAAGATATTAAAAAGCTTTCCGAATCCACAACTTTTGCAAGATGGATAGATGGAGGGTTTAAAGTTTTGTCTAAAAGAGCAGCAGTCTTTATACTATTGGCTCTTGGCTTGATGGTCATTGGAGCTTTTCTTGGAATAGACTTACACCATTTTATTCGGAAAAATTAGCAATTAAATTGCACAAGGTAGAAAATGGAACTTGAGTATCGGATAACTCATTCTTACATAGACAAATTTTCTCGCCCATTTGAAAGAAACCAGATAAGACTTGAAAGGTTCAATAGGCAGGTAGAAAAAAGCATTTCTCTTTTTGACAGCCTCAAGCTTGATAAAAGCTTCAAACTTTCCCTTGATAGCCGTTCTTTTTCCCAAGAAATTGACACCGTCAAAAGAGAATTACGAAAAATAGAAACTTTTAAACTTGAAGGAGAACAAAAGCTTTCTATCCCTACATCCAATGAATTGAAATCCTTTATCAACTGGGAAAACAAATTCTCACTTCCCAAACTCTATGAGGTAGAGTCCACAGTAAACTGGAGAAATAAAGCTAAGCCTCCAGAAATACAAGAAACTGAATCTTTCATCGACTGGAAGAATAAACTCTCCTTACCAAACTTAGAAACTATTAAAGGTTCAATAAATTGGCAAAATAAGTTCAAAGAACCTACTATTCCTAAGCTTAATAGCTCCATAGAATGGAAAAATAAATTCCTACCTCCTGATATTAAGCCTTTGGAAATTCCGCTAAATTGGAAAAATGAACTTACAATTCCAAAACTCCAAAGACTTGAATCTTCTGTAAGATGGGAAAACGAATTCAGACTTCCTGAAATACCAGAATTAACTGGCTCTATAGAATGGCAGAGCAACTTTAATCAACCAGTTTTAGAGACCCTAAAGCCTGAGATAGAGTATGCAGAAGCTTTCAGAACATCAAAAAAGTTTTCTACCAAGCTGGATAAAGTGCTTAAAACTGCTCTGCATGTTGAACCTGACTTAGAAACCAGAAAACTATTTAGAAATACCAGGCTCACTCTCCGTAAGCTCAACAGAGAATTTGAACGATACGAACCTACTATCACACCAAAGATAGATGAATCAGCTATTCAAAAGCAATTAGAAGATATAAAAAGAGAAATATCCACTCAGAGTTTTGTTTCATCAATTTCCGTAGGCTTTGGACTTAATCAGCTAAAGGATCAGCTCAAAGAGGAAGGATTAAGCCTTTCAGAAGCTCTTTACGAAAGCACAAAGTATGGATTAAAAAAGTCAAAACTTGCCTATGAAATAGCTCAAGAAGTTAATAAAACTGGAGGCTACATAGATGCTACGGAAATAGGAAGCAACATCGTTACTGCCCTTAGAATAGGAGTCAGAGGTTCTGAAAAAGAACTTGCCTACTTTGGAACAGTAATGGCTAAATTCCAGAAAGCCTTTGACGTTTCCGCTGAAGAGATAGGAGGAATAATCTACAGTCTCCAAAGATTTCACATTCCTACAGAAGAATTTGACAAGATCCTCGGCAAAGCAGTTGCTCTTCGGAAGGAGTTCAATATTACCTCAGATACTATGAAAGAAATAATGAAAGACATAGATCAGAATTTTGGTTTTGTAATGAATCGCTTGGATAAGGCAACAAGGTCAAAGTTCATAGTGGGAATGGAGGAGCTGGCTTCTGCCTTAGAGAACAGCTATGTTGATAGCACAAAATTTATGCAAATGCTATCAGGAGCATTAAGTGGAAATGCAGAAGATTTGCAAAGAGCCTATTACCTTACAGGCTTGAATCTTGAACAGTTGAGGAAACTCATAGAAAGTGGAAATATTCAAAAAATCGGAGAATCCTTCCTCAAACAAGCTCAGAATCTCTACAAGCAGTATGGGAAATTAGCTCCTACACAGCAGGCAATTATAGCTGAGAGCTTAGGAATTGATCCGAAAGAATTCCAGCAAATTCTCCAGATAGGAAAGGATGCTGAAAGTTTTAGAGAAACTCTACAGAAAGCTTTTGAGATAAAACCGGAGAGTCCAGACAAGGTTATCCAAGAGAGTACGAATACACTAACACGTTACATGAACATTATCAAGAACAAGCTAATAGGATTTGGAGGAAATCTTGGAGAAGGAGCCGTTGATGCTATCAGTTCAGTTTTTGACCTTGCCAGCTCTCCACTTGGAGCTATAGCAACTGCATGGATAGGTCAAAAATTCGGAGGGAAAGTTTTAAGCTGGATAGGTGGAAAACTATTTGGATTCTTCTCAAAAAGAACGTTATCCAACCTTACAAAGGAAGGTTTAGGAGAAATAGGAAAAATAACAACCTCAAGATTAATCAGTGTAGGCTCCCAAGCTGGAAAAGGATTTTTGTCCGGAATTTTCGGAGAAATAAAATCAACAGGATTATCCTTCCTTTCCAAAGGTTTCTCTTTCTTATCTAAGCTTTCAATACCGCTCTCAATTGCTTCAATGGTTCTTGAACCAGAAGAAGTTAATGTCAATGAAGAAGAGCTTTTAGCTCAATGGGAAAGAGAACATAAAAGATTTCGTTTTAAACCCGAAATGGAGATACCACAAAAAGGTCTATTCTCCACTAAAAAATTGGACATACCTCAGGATGTGTATGACTTTTTCAATCAGTTCTCTACCGAACAGTTAGAAAAAATGAAGTTCAGAGCTGCAGAAGCAGGTGAAAAAGCAGATTTATATGCTATAAACAGGATTCTGTTGGATAGAGCAAAAGAAAATCTCTTAAAGAGACAAATTCAGGTAGAATCGTCAGGCAATCTATTTGCAGTTTCAAAAGCTGGAGCAGTTGGACTTGCTCAGTTTATGCCTAAAACCTGGGAAGATTTATGGAGTCACAGAAGGAAGCTATTTGAGAAGTACAACCCGGAAATAGCTCAGTTTAAAGGAATTCCAGACATATATGATCCGAAAGCACAGTTGACTGCACAGAAAGCTTATATGTCTTATCTCATAGACAAGTTTAAAGACGTTCGCTGGGCTTTAGCTGCTTATAATGCTGGAGAAGGAAAGATACAGAAGCTTTATTCCCAATTTGGAGGTGATTTTGCTAAGGCATTCTCATTCCTTCCACAGGAAACTCAGAATTACGTCAAGAAGATTCTCTCTAAACCTGAGATTAGACCTGTTGCAGCAATTCCTGAAAGCAAAACAATAACCACTAAAGAATCTGTAAAGGAACCACAACTGCAAACTTCCTCTTCTCCAGAAAGGATTCAAAAGCAGCAGAAAGAAGAGGGTCCAGAAATCGCCATTCTTAAAGAGATAAGCAACCATCTCCAGTCAATTCAAGCTTTACTGCTTCAAGCTTATCAACAAAGACTTTTAGCACCGGAAGGAGTGAATCTTCCTTCAATCGATCCTTTTGAACTATGGAGAAAGAATTAGATTTCTCCTTTGAGCTTCTCCATTAAGTCATCAAGCTTTCTCCAGTAGAAAACAGCTATAGCAATAGAAATAAAGCTAAAAAGCTTATTTCCCAACATAAAACCACTTGAAATCCAGAAGAGAACCCCTGAAAGGGAGAATATTAAAAGTTTTGTTCTAACATTTCTTAGTTCTTCAAGTAAGATTTCCTTCCTATTCATATTGTCTCCAGAAATCGTTCTCTTTTAAGGTATGGCTGGAAAATTGTAAAGGCTCTTTCCTGATTGAACGAGAATCTTTCTCAACGTATGAAAGCCAGTATTTACCTTTAATCTTCCTTACACCTATAGGTTCGGTCGGAACCATTTTTCTATGACAGTTTGAACAGAGCACAAGAAGATTCTCAGGAGAATCTGGACCGCCCTGGCTATAAGGAATTATGTGAGCTACTTCAAGAGGTTTTTCAGCTCCACAAAGTTGACATTGTTTTTCAATACTCAGAAGTTCCTTTTTTATCTTTTCCCAGTTCCGTCTCTCGGTAGCATTTCGAATTTTTCTCTTTGGTTCCATTTCAACGAGGGGCAGGTAAAAAGCTACAAAAAGAGGTTTTGTGAGCTGAATAAAACGATGAACTATGCCCGAAATAAAAGAATAAATATCAGTTTCTTCATCTGTTGCTGAAAACCACAAGCTTATATCTCCACCTTTTAATGCAAACTTTTGCGAGGGTTCGATTGCAGTTAATTCGTTGATTAGTGAGTAAATATTAAATTCAAAAAGCTGGTAGGTTCTTTCCCCTTTTGCATCGTTAATCCAGAGGAAAGCTTCAGGAAATTCTTCTAAAAGAAGTTTTAGCTGTGTTTTAAGTAGTTTTGACTCAAGAGCTTCCTTCACATTCTTTGAGAAGAACTTTGTTGCTTCTTTGTTGTAAACGTTATTTAGGGAAATTGAAAAAGTTCCATCTTGAAAGACTTTCAAAGAATATTTAGGCAAGTGAGAAATCGATGCTAAACGTCTGCCCTTTTCGAGACTTCTCCATCCGTAAGAAAATTCAAGATACTCTTTCCAGAGAGTTATTTTCCCTGCAAACTCTCTTCCAAACTCCCAGAAAAGGATCAGAAGCAGGGAATCATAAAGGTTCCATAGATAATCGAATACTTCTCTATCCTGAATATCACTATCTGAAACCCTACCAGAAAAAACTTCCTCTTTTACTCTTTCAAACCACTCCATACAGCAATTATACTTTTTCCAGCGTCAAAACTTGACCATGCAAGTCATTTGCATAAATTTACTTTTGACGATGGAAAATATTTTGACCGTGGAGGAAGTATGTAAAGCAAATTAATTGCCAAAATAATTCCACAAACTCCTTCTTTCCCATAAGGTTATCCCTCTCTAAAACCCTCAAGCCATTGAAACACAAGCATTTTCTCTTGACAAAATTAGCAATGCAAATAGATTGAATTATGCAAGATGAAACAATCTTAGGGAGGCAGGCATGGCAATAAAAAGAGACTACCGGGCAAGAATCAGAAAGATACTTGAAAGAAAAAACATGAGCGTAATGCAACTGGCAGAGGAAATTAACAAAGAAGGCAAAAAGGTTGCATATACCTATTTACATCAGACTTTCAGAGAAGAGAGGCATCCGTCGATAAGAAAGGGTTACGATGTTTTTCCGAGAATAATAGAAGCCTTACCAATTAGTAGATCAGAAAAAGAAAAACTTGTATATCAGGCTTTGTCACAAATACTCGGAAACATTTTGCCAGAAGCTGAAAATTTTGTAGCAAAGATGGGGCTCAAGTTTACTTCCGATTTTCCTGAAACTCTTGGTGAAGCTTTTGAAAAGATGAGAGAAAAAGAAGAAAAACCAAGTTATTATAAATTACAGGATTTAACTGGAGTAACTCATACAACATTTAGAGCTATGAGAGAAGGAAGAACTCCAGATATAAAAGTTTTCCAGAAAATAATTAGAGGTTTAAAGAACTTAGAACAGTTTGATACAGAGAAATTAGCATACCTCTATATTAGAGAAGCTATTAACGATGAGCTACTTAAATACCTCGATGATTATCTCAGCCGACAGGAAATTTAAGGGAAGGTTTTCTTCCTCTCCGTTTCGGAGAGGTCCTTCCTGCTTCATATTCTCCTTTTAACCATGCAATTAGTTCGCTTTTAAGAAAATATCGTTTACATTTTCTGCCCTTTTGGTGAGAAGGAACTATTCCCTGAGAAGCTAATCTCATGAGATAGTGATAATTCATTTTCAGGAATTCAGCAGCCTCTCTACCTGTAAGTAATTCTTCACTCATAGCCCTTCCTTTTATGCAATTCTTTTGCTTTATATCAAGAAAATTTAAGACCTTTTGTGATGAATTTCAACCAATTGATATAATTTGATTGCTATGGCAAGAATATTTAAACGTGGAAAGTATTGGTGGGTTGACTACCGGCTTCCTGACGGCAGGAGGATCCGCCGTTCTACAGGTTTTACTGACAAAAAAATGGCTGAGCTTATGCTCAAGGATATTGAGCTCCAGATCGCAAGAAAAACTCTAAAAATTCCTGTTGGAATAACCATTCAAGAATTCTGGGAAAGGTATTCTGACTATGCAAAAGCCCATAAAACAGAGCAAACGTGGAAAACGGAAAAGTCTGTTTTTCCTGCTTTTATGAATTTCCTTCATAGCAAAGGTATAAAAAGACTTGATAAACTCCATCCTGAAATTCTTGAAAAATACAAGGTTTTACTTTTAGAACAGGGCAATAGTCGTTTCACAATCAATAAAAAACTAAGGACTATCAAAGCTATCATTTCAAAGGCTGTTGAATGGGAGCTATTACCTGAGAATCCGTTTAAGAAGGTAAAACTTTTGAAACAACCAGAAGGCAGACTCCGGTTCCTAACCAAGGAAGAAATAAAGAAATTGTTGCAAAGTATAGATAGAGAAGATGTAAAACTTTATGTTATTGTTGCTCTAAATACAGGATTACGCTTGGCAGAACTGGTAAATCTAAGCTGGGAAGATATAGATTTTGAGAACCGTATTTTGAGAGTTGTTAACAAAGAAAGCTTTACAACAAAAAATTTTAGAAATAGAACTATTCCTCTCAATGATACTGCTCTAAAAGCTTTCCAGAGGCTAAAGGAAATAAATCCTGATAAACCAATAGCTTTTAAAAGATACCACTTAAGCAAAATCATAAGTACCTATGCTAAAAAAGCTGGTTTTGACGATGTGACCTGCCACACTTTAAGACATACCTTCGCCAGCCATCTCACTATGAATGGAATAGATATAGTAACCCTTAAAAAACTGATGGGACACTCCACAATCAGCACAACTCTGATTTACGCCAAGATTACAGAGGAACACAAGTTGAAAGCTATATCCCAGTTAAGCTTAATTGATGACATAGAGGTTTAGGAGTGTGCCAAATACGTGCCATATAATGCATCAAAATTCCGCAAAAGACGACAAAGTAGAGCAAATATTTTGCATTCGGTAAAGGGATTAACCTTTTGGAAATATCAAGTTATCCTTAGATTCAATTGGGGTTCTTTCCCTTTTCTTGTTAGGACTCAAAATCCCTTGGGCGCAAGCCCGTGCG
>CAJXJV010000061.1 GCA_913055135.1 uncultured Desulfurobacterium sp.
GAAGAAAAAGAGAAAAAAGCTATTCTGACATTTATTATAAACGAGGGGAAATATGTAGTTATCAATGATGTTAAAGTCATTCCTGAAAGCTTTGAAATACCCGAACCCGAGATAAAGCTTCTTCTGGGGAAACCGTTTTCCCTGGAGAAGATAAATCAGGTTATTACTGCAATGAAGCTTGGACTGATGAAGAACGGCTACAGAGATGGGAAAGTACTTTACCAGCTGAAAGAAAAAACCCTTGTTTTAAAAGTAATGACAGGGAAGAAGTACATAGTTGAAAGCTTTTCTATATCCGGAGATGTAATTTCCTGTTATAAGAAGTTGAAATTTAATCTTCCCGTTCCCTATTCTAAAAAAATTATTGAAAAATTAAAGGAACAACTCCTGGCGTGTTATACTGAAAAAGGCTATCCAGATGCTTCTGTGAAAGTTAAGGAAAGAATAGAGGAAAATAAAGAGAAAAAGTCTGTTCATTTAACCATTTCAATCAATCCTGGTAAAAGGTGCAGATTTGGTTATGTTCTTGTGGATGGTTTAAAGAGAACTCGCTTAAAGACCATTGAAAATTTGTTCATTTTAAAGCCTGGAAATCGCTATTCCAGAAAAAAAGTGGTGAAACAGTACACCATCCTATCAGAAAGCCGTCTCTTTTCAAAGGTTAATATTGATAGTTTTAAAACGGATGGATGCATCAGTGAAATAATAATGCTAAAGGAAGGACAGAGGCTTCACATTAAAGGTTTTGCTGGTTATGGTACAGATTCTGGATACGTACTGAATGGACTTTTGTCAAGTACATCCCCTTTAGGACTTGGAATTAAGTATTCTCTTTTCGGAAACTATAGACAAAAAGAAGGTTATGATGCTGTATTGCGTTTAACAAAACCAGCCTTCCCTTCTAAGGATTATGAAATTTCCTATGCTATTGTAAAAAAAGAGCAAATCTATGAAAGTTTTACAACTGATAGGATTATCTACAACTTTGCAATTAGTCGTTCAAGGTTAAAGCATCTGAAGCAGACATGGGGAATGGAGGTTGCAAGGGAAAAAGTTACAGAAACTTCGATCAAAACTGAAAAAAACTTTGTAAAGAGAACTATCTATTACGCTCAAATCTACGACAGGAGAAACAATGTTTCCAATCCTTCAAAAGGATACATGATAGGACTCAAGTTTTCCCTGTCTGGATGTGTATTAGGAGGAGATACTGATTATTACATGACTAAAATGAAAGCCCTTTATTTGTTACCTCTGTTTAGAAAAACAGTTCTTGCACTGAGAGCAGGAATAGGGATAATGGAACCAATAAGAGGAAGTAACATTCCTGTACAGGATCGTTTTTACCTCGGTGGAGCTGAAAGTGTTAGAGGCTATAAATACGGAACTATTTCTCCTATGG
Organism: uncultured Desulfurobacterium sp.; assembly: GCA_913055135.1. GTDB lineage: Bacteria > Aquificota > Aquificia > Desulfurobacteriales > Desulfurobacteriaceae > Desulfurobacterium. Next base: position 1,403 of record CAJXJV010000061.1, read on the forward strand.
ATGAAAAGGGAAACTTTATAGGTGGTAATGCCTATGGTGTCTTGAGTGTAGAGGAGAGATTTAACTTCAAGAAAAATCTTCAGTTTGCTCTTTTCTACGATTCTGGTAATGTTTTTCCACAAACCAAGGATTTTAAACTCAGCCTGTCAGACTGGTACTCTTCTGTAGGTTTTGGTTTGAGGTACATAACTCCAGTAGGTCCCCTCAGGTTTGACTACGGATACAAGCTGAAAAGAATTCCCGGACAGGGAAGAGGAAGAATCCACATATCCTTTGGCTTCCCGTTCTAAAGAGAGCTTCTTGCAACTGCGTTTATATCGAGATTATCTTCTCCTTCTATCAAAAACTTTCTATAACCTGTGTATGCAACCATTGCTCCGTTGTCAGAGGTAAATTCCATTTCGGGTAAGAAGAGCTCTATACCTTCTTCGGTTTCCATTTTCTTTAAAGTTTGTCTTAAAAGGGAATTGGCTGATACCCCTCCAGCAATTGCTACTCGTTTGACCTGAAATTCTCTAATTGCTCTTTTAAGCTTTTCAATCAGATATTCCATTGCCGTTTTCTGAAATGATGCAGCTATCTGTTCACAAACGTAACCTTTCTCTATCAATCTTCTCACTGCTGTCTTCAATCCACTGAAGCTAAAGTTGAAATCAGGAACTCTTGGCTTTGGAAGAGGTAGAAAATCTCCGTCATAGTTCCTGTAAATTCTGTCTATTACAGGACCACCCGGATAACCCAGTCCAAGCATCTTTGCCACTTTGTCGTAAGCCTCTCCAACAGCATCATCTACGGTTTTTCCAATGATTCTGTACTTTCCAAAACTCTCCACAAGAACGATTAGAGTATGACCTCCGCTTACTATCAGAGAGAGAAAAGGAAATTGTGGCGATGTTCCTATGAATGAGGAGAAAATATGGGCTTCTATGTGGTGAACACCCTTTAGAGGAATACCCTTCCAGCAGGCTATTCCCTTTCCAAAGGTGAGCCCCACCAGCAGGGCAGGAAGGAGTCCGGGAGCTCCTGTTACGGCAACAAGTTCTATATCCTCAGTTGTTATACCTGCGACTTTCAAAGCTTCATTAAAAACTATGTCTATGTTCTCAGCATGTTTTCGCGCTGCAATTTCAGGAACAACTCCTCCAAATTCCTGATGAAACTGGTACTGGGAGGAGACGATGTTGGAGAGAACCTTGTTTTCTCTGCCATCATAGACTGCGATAGAGGTATCATCGCAGGAAGTATCTATTCCAAGAACCAGCATTAATGTTTAGCCTCCCGACTTCTTTTTCAGAACAACTATCTGGTTTCTTAATGTTTTGACTGTAGTGTTGAACAGTTCTCTTAGATCCCTGTATTCCTCGGGAGGAACTACGTTTTTGTTGAGAACCATTTTGGAGGAAAACCTCAGGGTTCTACCATCAACTTCCCACCTGATTTCAAGAGAACCAACTCTGTTTTTAAAGTAGAAGTTTTCAGGTTTCAGGTATAGCTCAAATCCTTTCGGAAGCTTCAGTTCTACACTTGATTTTTTCGACATCATGTAGCCAACGACATAAGGATATTTCCTTTCCTTCGAGGCAACAAGGGAGACTACCCTGCTGTAATCCGGTGTAGGAAACTTTGCAAGGAGAAAGTGTGACGTAAGAGTTCCATAGTTCATGTCTTCACCATCGACTTCAATCCACACATCTGGAACGTTCAGATCTCTGTAGTTTGAGAGAGCAAACTTTTCCACGTCAAGTCCGGGAGAAATCCTTGATGCAAGTTCATCAACGTGTCTTTTGATTGAATCCGGGGTTGAGGACAGGAGTCTGCTTCTCTCGAAACTGCTGTAAACTCCTTTGTAAATGAATTTGAAGTTGCCGGTGAGTTTTCCGAAAGGTGACAGCTTAAATTCTCCTTCGAATCCTTCAACGTTCTTTTCCGGTGGGGCAACGGGAGTTTTAGAAACAATTCCTTTCTCTTTTTCCACATCAACAACTAAAACTCTCCTTCCCTGATCTCCCGCTGGAAGGTACGTAAAAGGAGTATTGTCTGACGTTGTATCCATGTAGAGAAAACCCTTTTCTGTCTTTATGGCTGCTATTTCGTGGTTGAATGCAGTTGGGACAGGAACTTCAGGATCCATGTTGGGAGCACTGAGTGTAGGTATCAGGACCGGATACCCCTTCATACCTATGACTTTAAGCATTGCTATCAGAAGAGTGGCATGATCTTTACAGTCTCCATATCTGCTCTTTAATACTTCAGTGGCTTTATGGGGTTTGTATCCATTTATTCCAAACTCCATTCCCACGTATCTTATGTTCTGTGCAACAAAGTTGTAGATGGCTCTTATCTTCTCTTCTTGCGTCTTTTCCCCGGCAGTTATCTTTTTAACGGTTTCTACGATTGTTTCGTCGGGTTCAAGGGCTTCCCTTGCAAGGTCTGAGTACCATCTGGCAACCTGATCCCAGTTCTTGAGAGAAGTAACTACAACCTTCTTTGCCAACTCTCCCATGGGTGGCATGCTGGGCTCTCTCTCTATGGGAGGAACGTCAGTCAATTTCCAGCTGAGAATAATATAACCGTTCTCTTTTTTTATTTCAGGCTTTTCTGTCATGTTGTACTCTTTGTACCTGTAGTATTTGTCTTCAGGAATGTAAGCTTTAAACGTAGCTTCTTTAACAGGATATTTGTCCTGGAAATAGTTTGTACTCCAGAACTGGTCTTTCATGTAGGGCTTTACTGTTTCCAGCTCAAAGGCGTACTTTATCACTGCTCCTTTAGTTACGGCAGGCATAGAAATGGTCTGATATTTCAGGTCTGAATAAATTGGAGCTTCCGATACAAATGGTGGATAAACAATATTAAAAGCCTTTTTGTCGGGTTTCACTATTTTACCGTCAGGCAAAACTGTATAAGCGTAGAGAATTTTCAGTTTCTGATGCTCAGATGAAAATGGAATGACTATCTCGCCAAAGTCTTTAATCCCCTGTTTGTCAAGGATTTTAACTGCCCTCTCTTCTCTTCGGATTTTCCTTCCGTCCGGGAAAAACTTGACGGATGAGTGATCGTAGAGGATTTCTGCTCCGTAGGTTGACGCTAAAACCTGAATGGGGAATAAGACAATAGTTAAAACGGCGGTTAGAAGTTGCTTCATTGTTAGCCTCCTTCTGTTTCGGCTCTTCAGATTCAATATTCATTTCATATCAAAAACCGATAAATTCCTGCTGAAGAAGTCAATGACTCTCTTAGCTTCATCAACCGTTTGGTCTATAACCCACTCAGTATTGGGTTTCCCTTTAGGACAGTAGCGTTCTTTTTCCGAGTAGATACAACCACAGTATTGTTGTCGATATAGTTTGTACTTCTTTGATATGTCTATTCCTTCCTTCCAGCCTTCTCTGAAGTCGATGTTCAAAAACTTCACGCCAAACTTTGCAGCAGCGTTCTCTGCAAGGGGAACCATTAGCTCTCTCTTCTGATACTTGCTGTAGAAGAGTGTAGATGTAAAGAAGTCAAATTTTCCTTTTCTGGCAACGCTTGCTGCCATTTCAAGTCGCATTGAGTAACAGACCTGACACCTTACGGGTTTTTCCTCTCTAAATACAACACTCCTGAGCCACTTTTCCGGTTCGTAGTTTTCAAAGTAAATGATTTTGATGTTTTCAATCTTTTCAAGCTCTTTGACCGATTTCATTCTTTTAACGAATTCGGTACAGGGATGGATGTTGGGGTTGTACCATAGACCAACAATCTCGTAACCTTTTTCTTTCAAAACCTTAATTGGGTAACAGGCACATGGAGCACAGCAGATGTGAAGGAGTACTCTCACCTTTCCAGCTCCATATCAAGATTTGTTCTACTATCTTTTTCCCAGATAATCTCTATTCCTGCCCTGGAAAACGAATTCTGAAATGGCATGCTTAGCTTTGCTATTCTTATAATAACAAGTTCAGGGTGCCATTTTTCCCTAATCTTATTTAGCAATAATTCTCCTAATTCTTCAAGATATGTGAATTGATTTTTATTTACAATTGTAAGAATGAGGTTGTGTAGCTCCTGATAATCAACAAATTCCTTAGACTCAACTTTTACATCCATCAAAATCTGAACTCCCAATTTTCTCTCTTCTTCAAAAACACCACATTTGACGTAAAGCTTCATTCCTTCAATGAAAACAGACCTTCTTATCATTATTTCCTCGCCGTTTTTTCTATTTCTTCTACAAGCCTTTCAAGAGCTGCTTCTTCAGACAGTTTTTCTATCACTTTTCCTTTAACGAAAAGGATAAAGTAATCTCCAGCTCCTGCAATCCCAACGTCTGCAAATCTTGCTTCTCCAGGACCGTTTACTGCACAACCCATGACTGCAACTTTTAGGGGTTTTTCTATGTGTTCAAGTCTTTTTTCAACCTCTTTTGCAATTGTTTCAACATCAACCATGCACCTGCCACAGGTTGGACAGGATATGACCTCAACTCCTCTCTTCTTTAGCTCAAGGGCAGAGAGAATCTTATAGGCAATCTTGACCTCTTCCTTTGGACTGGTTGATAGGGAGATTCTTACAGTATCCCCAATTCCCTCGTAGAGGAGAATTCCAACTCCAACGGCGGACTTAACGGTTCCTGAAATGAGTGTGCCGGCTTCTGTGATACCTATGTGGATCGGGTAATCGGTCTTTTCTGCAAAAATCTTGTTGGCAATTACGGTGCTTTTAACCTCTGAACCCTTTAGTGAAAACTTTATGTTTGTGAAATCATTGTCTTCAAAGAACTTTGCGTAGTTTAAAGCAGTTTCTGCAAGGGCTTCTGGAGATGGTTTCCCATACTTTGCTAATATCTCTTTCGGTATTGACCCGGAGTTAACTCCAATTCTGATTGAGATTCCTCTCTCTTTTGCAAGGGAAATGATTTCCTTGACCTTCCAGCTTTCTCCTATGTTCCCCGGGTTTATCCTTATACAGTCTGCACCGTTCTCTATTGAAAGGAGAGCCAGCTTATGATCAAAGTGAATATCTGCAATCAGAGGTATTGAAATCCTCTTCTTTATTTCTTTAAGGGCTTCTGCTGCCCTTACCGATGGAACTGCAACTCTCACTACTTCACAGCCAACTTTTTCCAGCTCCTTTATCTGAGCAACAGTTGTTTCAACATCTTCTGTAAACGTGTTGGTCATTGACTGAACGACTATTGGATGCTCACTACCAATTGGGACATTTCCCACATAGATTGTCTTTGTCTTCCTTCTCTTAATCCATCCCATTTTGAACTCCTTCAAATTACGGATATATTCTAACCTACCATGAAATATAGAGTTAAAGAGAGCTTTTCAAAGGCTGTAGAAGAGTACGATAGATACGCCATCATTCAACAGCAGGCTGGGAAAAGACTCCTTGAGAGACTTCGACTAATTAAACGGGATGGTTTTCTACTCGACCTTGGAGCTGGAACGGGCGTCCTTTTAAAAGGATTTAAGAACACAATAGCTCTTGATCTATCCCTTCCGATGTGCAGGAGTTGTAGAAAGCAGGAACTATTGCCGGTTGCTGGAGATGGGGAGTTTCTTCCCTTTAAAAGCGGTGTGTTTGATGTGGTTTTCTCAAACTTTGCCCTTCAGTGGATGGTTCCTGAAAGGGTTGCTCCCGAAGTTTATAGGGTTTTGAAATTGGGTGGGCTTGCTTTCATATCCCTTCCGGTGGAGGAAAGTCTTTCACGGCTTCTTTCAGCCTGGAACAGAGCTCACATTGAAGTTTTCGGAGAAGAAGACGTTCTCTTCAGATTTCCGTCAGAGAATCGGATTCTGGAAGCTTTTAAAGAAGCAGGCTTTAAACTTTTAGAGTTTGAAAGAAAAGAGTTTTCTATCTGGTTTGACTCCCCCCGTGAGGCTGTCAGGTGCGTT
>CAJXJV010000062.1 GCA_913055135.1 uncultured Desulfurobacterium sp.
CTAGTTCATCTGACCGTAAACAAGAACCGTATTTTGAAGAACGCCAGATTCTTTCATTTCAAGCCAGAGGTCTGTACCTTCCCTTGTTCTTTCACCAACTCCAGCAAATACGGAAAAACCTCCGTGTTTCATCGCAACGTTGTGAATAAGCTCCATAAGAAGAACTGTCTTTCCAACTCCAGCACCACCGAATAGTCCTGTCTTTCCACCCTTAGCGTAAGGTTCAAGAAGGTCAATTACCTTAATACCTGTTTCAAAGATTTCTGCCGTGGATTTTTGTTCTGTAAGAGGAGGTGTTGGTCTGTGAATTGGCCAGTACTCTTCAGCTTCAACTGGTCCTTGATCGTCAACAGGTTCCCCAACAACATTGAATATCCTACCCCTTGTAGCATGTCCAACAGGAACCTTCAGGTAGTCTCCCGTGTTGATTACTTCCATTCCTCTCCTGAGACCCTCAGTGGCACCAAAGGCAACACATCTAACCCTGTTTTCACCAAGCTGCTGATGGACTTCAAGCATAAGGTCGCCAGTTACCACCTTACCATCCCATGTAATTGTCTTAACATTTGGAACTCTCAGGGCGTGGTAGATCTTTGGAAGGTTCCCATCAGGAAACTCAACATCTATAACAGGTCCAACAATCTGAACAATCTTTCCTTTATGTTCTGCCATATCTATCCTCCCGGTTATTTCATTGCTTCAATAGCAGTTGTAATTTCAATGAGCTCTTTCGTAATTGCAGCCTGTCTCGCCTTGTTAAAGGAGATTGTTAGTTTTCTGATTAAGTCCTCAGCGTTCTTTGTAGCATTGTCCATAGCAGTCATTCTTGCAGCGTGTTCAGAGGTTTCAGACTCTTTAAGAGCCTTGAGAACAATAGAAGAAACGTACGATTTAACAGCTTCCTCAATCACAGATTCATCAGGACCAACTGTATATTCAGCTATTGGAGTTCCTTCTTCGACCTCAACTGAAAGTGGAAGTATTCTCTCAAACGTTACTTCCTGTGTAAGTGCATTCACAAACCTGTTGTAAACAAGGTACACTTCATCAAAGTACTCAGAGATGTAACCGAGATAGAGATCTTCACTTATCTCGCTTGCAAGGGGAAGACCAATTCTCCTGAAGATGTCCCTTATCTCCTTACGAACTCTGAGCTCCGAATACTTCGTAAAGAACTGACTCGCCTTATTACCAACGGTTGTAAGGCTTATCTCTATGCCCTGCTCCATTTTTTCACGGGCAAACCTGTTGACAGCTCTGATTATGTTAGCGTTAAAAGCTCCACACAGACCTTTATCTGAACTGAAAACGACAAGTTCAATTCTCTTCACAGGTCTAACCTTGAAAATAGAATGAATTGCAGGATTCTCTCTCAAGTAAAGACCCTCAACGATTCCTTTCATTACGTTGGCATAGGGACGGATGTTGAAAAGGTCAGTCTGAGCTTTACGGAGTTTAGCAGCGGACACCGCTTTCATAGCAGCGGTAATCCGCTTTGTTCCTTTTAGACTCTTTATCTTAGCTTTTATTTCTCTCATTCCAGGCATTTTTTACCTCTCAATTAGGCTGTAAATGTAGCCTTGAACTCCTTGATGGCGGCGTGGAGTTTCTGTGTCAGGTCATCGTCAATCTGCTTTTTCTCCAGAATTTCTTTGAGGATCTCAGGATACTTGGCATCCATAAATGCGTAAAGTTCTCTTTCAAACTTTGTAACAGCTTCAACTGGAATATCGTCAAGATATCCATTAATTGCAGCAAAGAATGCAACGATCTGTTTCTCAACAGGAATTGGATTGTAAGGAGGCTGCTTGAGAAGCTCCATCAACCTTCTACCACGCTCAAGCTGAGCCCTTGTTGCAGGGTCAAGGTCTGACGCGAACTGTGCAAACGCCTCAAGCTCTCTATACCTTGCAAGTTCAAGTCTCAACTTACCAGCAACCTGCTTCATCGCTTTGATCTGAGCAGCACCACCAACCCTTGAAACGGAGAGACCTACGCTGATAGCTGGTCTCTGACCTTTGTAGAAAAGGTCTGTTTCAAGGAAGATCTGACCATCAGTAATGGAAATAACGTTTGTAGGAATATAGGCAGAAATGTCTCCAGCCTTTGTTTCGATGATTGGAAGAGCTGTCAGTGAACCTGCTCCAAGCTGATCGTTGAGCTTGGCAGCCCTTTCAAGAAGCCTTGAGTGGAGGTAGAAAACATCTCCAGGATAAGCTTCCCTTCCTGGTGGACGTCTGAGGAGAAGGGACATTTCCCTGTAGGCAACAGCCTGTTTTGAAAGGTCGTCATAAATAATAAGAGCAGCCCTACCTGTGTCCCTGAAGTACTCAGCAACTGTAACTGCAGAGTATGGAGCAAGATACTGGAGAGCAGCTGGCTCAGAAGATGTAGCGGAGATAACAATTGTATAATCCATAGCTCCATGTTCTTTAAGGAGCTGAATTGTCTGAGCAACTGTTGATCTCTTCTGACCAACTGCACAGTAGATACAGATAACACCTTCTCTTTTCTGGTTGAGAATTGTGTCTATAGCAATTGTCGTTTTACCTGTCTGCCTATCACCAATGATAAGCTCCCTCTGACCTCTACCTATCGGGATGAGGGCATCAATAGCTTTAATACCAGTCTGGAGCGGTTCGTGAACGGGTTTTCTTGTAACAAGACCTGGTGCAATACGCTCAACAGCTCTTCTTTCTACGTACTCAATTTCCCCTTTACCATCGATAGGTCTTCCAAGTGGATCAAGAACTCTTCCAATGAGTCCATCACCAACGGGCATGTCAAGAATTCTACCCGTTCTCTTCGCTTTGCTACCTTCAACAATTCCTCTTCCCTCACCGAGGAGAACCACACCTACGTTGTCTTCCTCAAGGTTAAAAGCAACCCCCTCTGTTCCATCTTCAAACTCTACAACCTCACCGTACTCAACGTTTTCGAGTCCGTAAACTCTCGCAACACCGTCACCAACTTTGATGACGATACCTGTTTCATCTAACTTCACGGATGCTTCAAACTCTTCAATCTGTTTTCTTATTAGTTCTGAAATTTCCTCTGCTCTGATCTGCATCCCTTCACCTCGCTAATTTTTTTATGTTAATCTGCTATCGTCTTCTTAAGCATCTCAAGCTGAGTCTTTATGGAAGCATCAAGGACTTTGTCAGCAACCTTAACTATGAATCCGCCGATAAGGGAGGGATCAAGTTTTACTGTTATTTCTGCTTTCTTCCCAAAGAGATTCTCTATTTTCTCCTTAATTCTGGAGAGGGTCTCTTCGTCCATCTCGACAGCACTGACAATCTCTGCCTTAATAATCCCAAGGCGGAGATCAGCAAATTTCTCAAACTCAGAGGCAAACTCCCTGACTATCCCAAGCCTGTCCTTTTGAGCCATGAGAAGGAGAACCTTTTTAAGCTCCTCGGATACTCCAACTTTCTCTAAAATCTGCTCCATTAAACCTTTCTTCTTTTCAAGAGAAACAACCGGGCTTTTAAAGTACCTGATAGCTTTGTCATCTAACAGGGAAATTAGAGTTTTAATCTCTTCGTTTACCTTCCCCAATTTCTCATCGGGTAAAACATCTGCCAGCGCCTTTGCGTACCTTCTTGCAATTCTCACTTCCAGTCTCAACTTGATCCCTCCTAAAGCTTTTGAAGGCTGGATTCAACAAGTTTTTTATTTACCTCAGGATCTATAGCTGTCCTTAGTTTCTTCTCAGCTAACTCAACTGCCTTCATCGCTGCAAACTTCTTGAGTTCTTCCTTGGCTTTATAAACCTCTTTTTCTATCTCTTCATCTGCCATCTTAATAACTCTCTCCGCTGTAGCCTTTGCTTCAGCAATTATCTGCTGCTTCTCTTTCTCGGCAAGCTCTTGAGAGTACCTAACAATTTTCTCTGCTTCGGATTTGGCTTCCTGTGATTTCTTCTCAGCTTCCTTCAACAGGGCAAGGGCTTCTTCCTTTTCCTGCTTTGCTCTTTCAAACTTACTTGCTATTGCATTAATACCATCGGAAATAAACTTTGAAACAGGCTTCTTCAGAAGATAATAAAGAATAGCTATCAATATTACTGTATTTACCGTTTTCCAGAATAAAAGGTGAGATCCGTGCTCCATTTTACCCCCTTAAGCTGCCTTTTTGCCAAGAATTTTTCTCACTATCTCTTCAGCTATCTTCTCAGCTTCTGATTCAAGTTTTGCCTTTTCAGCTTCAAAAGTGCTCCATATTTCCCTCTTTGCCTCTTCTATCCTTGCAGAGGCTTCTTCATGAGCTGCCCTGAGTATCCTGTCTCTTTCAACTTTTGCTTCCTTTACAGCCCCATCGATGATTAATTTCGCTTTTGCCCTCGCTTCGTCTAAAAGCTCTTCCACTTCCTTCAGGAACTCCTCCGCCTTCCGCTTTAAAGCCTCAACTTCGGAGTGATGCGCCGCCAGCTCCTTTTCTCTCTCTTCCATAAGGCTTAAAAGAGGCTGAAAGAGGAACCTGTCAATCAGAACCATGAAAACAAGGAAGTTTACTGCCTGGACAATAAGAGTCCAGTCAATGGCTACAATACTTCCTTCCATCCCACTTCTCCTTCTGTCGTTATTTCGCTTCCTCCTAAGAGGAGCTCATCGCTGTAAAAAGCACACACCTGCCCCGGTGCAGGTGCCTCCACTTTCGCTGCTAATTTTACACAATAAATTCCATTTTTTAAATAGTCTATTTTCTCTACTTCAACAGGTCTTGAACGGTACCTAATTTGAGCTTGAATATTATCAAACTTTTTAACATCTTCATAGTCTAAATGCCAATTAACGTTTCTAACGTAGATAACGCCTTTTTGTATTTCTTTTTTTTCTCCCACAACAACCCAATTTCTTTCAGCATCTATAGACACGACGTAGAGAGGCTTTCCATAGGAAATTCCAAGCCCCCTCCTTTGGCCAACAGTATATCTATAATAACCTTTATGTTTCCCAACAGGAGTTCCATCTGTAAGGACAAAAGGACCCGGCCGGGACTTTATAAATTTCTCAAGAAAGTCGGTGTAATGCCCCTTAATAAAACAGACATCCTGACTCTCACTCTCAAAAGGAAACCCAAGTGCTCTGGCTCTCTTAATCACTTCTTCCTTCGTAAAATTACCTAATGGCAGAACCAGCTTCTGGAAAACAAAACTTTCCACAACAGATAGAAAGTAGGATTGCTCTTTCTTCCTGTCTTTCCCGCGGAGGACTAAATTTTTTCTCCATTTATGAAAATATCTGACTTTTGCATAATGTCCTGTAGAGATATAGTTTGCTTTTAGTTCTTCAGAAAGTTTATATAAATACTTCAACTTGATATCCCTATTGCAAACAGCACATGGATTGGGAGTTAAGCCCATTCTGTAATACTCGATGAAGTAGTCTATGACCTGTTTTCTGAACTCATCACAGAGGTCGATAACTGTCAGTTTCAAACCAAGGATGGATGCACTTTTCTCTGCCTTCTCGGTGGAGGCATCAGGAAGAAGTTTAAAATAGACTGGAAAAACGGTAAATCCTTGACTCTTCAAGAGATAAGCCGCGTAAAAACTATCCACTCCACCGCTGAATCCAAGAACTACTTTCTCCATAACAGGAAAGTTATAACACAATAGTGGACAAAAAAAGAAGGGCGCCTGAGCGGCGCCCCTGAGAATCATGGGGAGGAGGGAGGGGGATAGGGGGTGTTCAATATTAATAATAGTTCTCATTAACGCCCTGTCAAGGGGGATAGGCATCATTCAGTTACTATCTGCTTAGCATCAACGTTACCAAATACAGCAACGCTACCACCTATTTTTACCGTTCCTCCAGCCATAACTCCTCCTTTGCCCGGAGCGGCTCCCACAATCACAGCATCTTTAAGTTCCACATCCTGATGAGCAGAAACTTTTCCAGATACAAATGTACCCTCATCTATTATCACTCTTCTCGCCATAACATTGCCGAGTATCTTGCTCTTCTTTCCTATTTTTAGATTTCCATTAACTTCCACATTCCCCTGAATCAATAAACCATCAGAAAGCTCTAAGTCACCACTACTTTTTATACCACCGGCTACCGGAGTTTCTGTCTGGGGTACCCTGGGAACTTCTTCACTTCTTATAGTATGAACGATAGGAGCTATTATCTTTCCACTTTTAACGTTCTTCCCTAACTTCACATATTTTTCTGCCTTTACAGTTCCTTTCAGAGTGGAATTATCTCCTATAACCACGGCATCTTTTGAACTAATGCTTCCATTTATAAATGCTGACTCCCCTATAACCAGTTTGCCATAGGAGACTATAGAACCCTTTTCTTCTGAGGAAACTGTCTGTTTTCTCCCTGCATCCGCTGGTTGTCCTGTTTTCTCCTTTTCCTTCTCCCTCTTCATTTCCTTACTTTCCTCCTTCAACAGTTTCTTGGAAGCATCATCTTTCATCGCTCTAACTTCGGATTTGTCCTTTCTTCTAATCCTTAAAACCAGTTTCACTATCAGTATGAAAAGGACTACAAGAATCAATAAAGGAACTATACCCCAGATATCCATCCCTTCCTCCTTTCTCTCTCCCGACATAGGGGTTACTCTCACTCTTTTTTCAGCAACCTGTTGATGAACTGGTTCACTAAAACTTACGGCTTCTTCTGTTTTATTTAAGCTTTCATATTTTGATTCTGAAGAGGATTTTTCCGAAAATTTTTCCTCTCCAGAAGAAGTAAAATTTTCTTCATAAGACTGCTCTGAGTCAGTAACCTGTACAGCAGTCTGATTGTAAGATTCGTCGTTATTAACCTTTTCTTCTGAGCTCAGAATTGTTCGGGACGGTTCATAATCGATAAAGGTTATGTATCCTTTATTTTCAAGGTTGTAGTCTAAAAAGGTTTTCTTTGCTTCCCTGTAACTTTTAAAGTTGCCAATTCGGATTTTATACCACTCATTTACTTTATCTATGCGCACAGGAAGACCTTTCGTTTTTAACGATTTAAAAAGCTTCAGAGCTTCTTCTTCCGATTTTGTTGCAAAGAGTTGAATAACATAAACTTTCATTTCCTCTCCCCTTCTTGTCGGACATAGAAAGTATATCACATCAATCAGATTCCCGTAAAAAAAAACCCTCCCGCCCGTAGGCGGGAGGGATTAGAAAAAAACTTTCTCCTCTACAAATAAAACTAAATATCACTTCCGTGTGGCCGCTGTAGACAGCAGCGGTTATCGTGGTGCCTTTTCAGATACGGTTTCAGTTACCCCGGAAT
>CAJXJV010000063.1 GCA_913055135.1 uncultured Desulfurobacterium sp.
AGGAAGAGGATGCTGGAAGCACTGACCCTTAGAAAGCATAGCGAACAGAACACGATACCCATTTTCCCGGTAGTTTTAGTTCTAAAATAAACTAATCTTTTGCAGGAGAGGAGATGATAAAGGTTTTTGACACTTTAACGGAAGAGAAAAGGGAGTTTAAGCCCTTGGAGGATAAGACTGTAAGGATGTACGTCTGTGGTCCAACAGTTTATGACCACGCTCACATTGGTCATGCAAGGAGTGCCGTTGTTTTTGACGTCATAAGAAGGTGGCTTGAGTATAAAGGTTATAAGGTTATCTACGTCAGAAACTATACAGATGTTGATGACAAGATAATCAAGCGTTCTAAGGAAGAGGGAATCCCGTGGTACGAAGTGGCTGAAAAGTACATAAAGTCCTACGAAGAGGACATGAGAGCCCTCAATGTAAAGGAACCAACTTATAAGCCAAGGGTTACTGAACACATAAGAGAAATCATTGAAATGATAGATGGTCTTATAGATAAAGGTTATGCTTACGAAGCTGATGGAGATGTCTATTTTTCAGTTGAAAAGTTTCCGGAGTATGGAAAACTCTCAAAGAGAAAAATTGATGAGTTAATAGCCGGAGCGAGAATAGAACCGGGAGAGAAGAAGAGAAATCCTCTCGATTTTGCCCTCTGGAAAAAATCAAAAGAGGGAGAACCTGGATGGGAGTCTCCGTGGGGAATCGGAAGACCGGGATGGCACATAGAGTGCTCAGCCATGTCAATGAAATACTTAGGTGAAACGATGGATATCCATGGCGGCGGATTGGATTTAATATTCCCCCACCATGAAAATGAGATTGCCCAATCAGAAGCCTATACAGGAAAAACTTTTGTTCGCTACTGGATTCACAACGGATTTGTAATGGTTAACAAAGAGAAGATGAGTAAATCCCTCGGTAACTTTTTCACAATAAAGGATATCCTTAAAGAATTCTCTCCGGACGTTCTAAGGCTTTTCCTGATCTCCACCCACTACAGGAGTCCAATAGATTTCTCTTTTGAGAGATTAAAAGAAGCAGAGAGAAGTCTCTCAAGACTTTTGAACTTCATAGAGTCGAGAAAAATCATTGAAGAACTTCCCACATTAGAAGAAAAGGGTGAAGAACTGAGTATTGAAAGCTTCCGACTGGAATTTGAGTCGGCGATGGATGATGATTTCAACACAGCTAAAGCTCTTGGGGTTCTGTTTGAGCTCGTAAAGAGTGCAAACCTGCTAAAAGATAGAGCTATAAAGGAAAATAAGATTGCGGTATCAGAGAAAAGAGCGTTGCTTGAAGCTATAGATTTTGTGGAAAATATTCTGAAATTTCTTGGATTCAAGCTGGAAAGAGAGAAAGAAAAAGGAATGGAAGACGAGCTCATAAAACTGCTCATAGAGGTTAGAGGGGAGCTCCGTAAAAGAAAAGCCTTTGATCTGGCAGATTTAATAAGGGATAGATTAAAGGAACTTGGAATAATTCTTGAAGATTTGCCATCCGGAACAATATACAAGAGGGGCTAAGATGGGAATATACGATAGAGACTACTACAAAGAGCAGCATGAAAGGAGAAAGAGTCCAAAGATTTTTACATTTGTAAGGTGGCTCGTTATAGCGTTTTTCTTCCTTGCCTTCGCTGTCTATGTCCTGGCAATCTTTTCAAAATAGAAGGGAAGAAATTCCCTTAAGAGACAGAAACGAGAGATGCGAGACGAGTAACGAGTAAGAAAAAAACTCTTTTCGTATTTCGCATTACGCATCTCGTATTGGTATAAGGTAGCAGTTAGGTTTTTTCATTTGATAGAATTCCGAGAACTCTTTCGGAGGATTTCACATGCCACTTCTTGCTCCTTCAATCCTTTCAGCAAACTTTGCAAACCTCGAAAGGGACATAAAAGAAGCTGAATCCGCAGGAGCGGACCTCTTACACGTTGATGTAATGGATGGAAGGTTCGTTCCAAACATAACAATAGGTCCCTGTGTCGTCGAAGCCATAAGGAAAGTGACCGATTTACCCCTTGATGTTCATCTGATGATCGTTGAACCTGAAAAGTACATCCCCGACTTTGCAAAGGCTGGAGCCGACTGGATTTCCTTCCACTTTGAAGCAGCAGTTCACCACCACAGGATTATCTCTCTGATTAAGGAACTGGGAAAGAAAGCCGGAATCGTCATCAACCCATCCACACCTGTATCTTTCCTTGAGGAGATTCTTCCGTTTGTGGATTTTGTACTGGTTATGTCTGTCAATCCTGGATTTGGAGGACAGAAGTTTATAGAAACTTCTGTAGAAAAAATAGAAAAACTTCAGAAAATGATCAAAGAAAGGGATTTAAATGTTAGTATAGAAGTTGATGGAGGAATCAAAGTAGATAACGTCCAGAAAGTTCTCAACGCTGGAGCGGAAATAATAGTTGCAGGTTCAGCAGTCTTTAAAGGTAACATTACAGAAAACGTAAAGGCTTTCAAGGAAAAAATGAGGCAAGAGGGAATAGGCAAGAGGCAATAGGGAAACTAAACTAAAATTTATGCTCGGAGGGGAAATGAAACAGGTTAAACTGATGACCGGAAATTCAAACCCACAACTTGCAAGGGCTGTTTCCGGAAATCTTGGAATACCTCTTGCAGACGTAACAGTTGGCAGGTTCAGTGATGGAGAAGTTCAGGTAGTAATAAACGAAAGTGTAAGGGACTGTGATGTCTACATTATTCAGTCTCTTTGCCACCCTGCCAATGAAAATATTATGGAACTTCTTCTCATAGCCGACGCTCTCAAAAGAGCCTCCGCCGGAAGGATTACAGCAGTCATACCTTACTATGCGTATGGAAGACAGGACAGGAAGGTAAATCCAAGAGATCCCATCAGTGCCAAACTTCTTGCAGACATAATTACTATTTCCGGAATCAACCACCTTGTTGTCATAGATCTCAACGCAAGGCAGGTGGAAGGATTTTTTGGTATTCCGGTTGATCACCTTCAGGCAAGACCTGTCCTCACAGAATACTTCCTATCCGAAGGACTTGGCGGAGAAGATACAGTTGTAGTCTCTCCAGATATTGGAGGTGTTACAAGGGCAAGAAACTTTGCAAGAGTTCTGGGCTCTCCTATTGCAATAATAGACAAGAGAAGACCAAGACCAAACGTTGCAGAGGTTATGAACATCATTGGTGAGGTAAAAGGCAAAAAGGCAATAATCATTGATGACATCATAGATACAGCAGGAACAATCGTTAACGCTGCAAGAGCTATCAAAGAAAAGGGAGCAGAAGAAGTCTATGCAGCCTGCACCCATCCGGTCTTTTCTGGTCCTGCAGTGGATAGACTTTCAAAAGCAGTAGAAGAAGGTGTTATAAAAGAAATTATCGTAACAGACACAATTCCACTGAGAGAGAAGTTTGAAGGTGTTAAAGTCTTAACAGTTGCAGGAATGATTGCAGAGGCAATAAGAAGAATCCACTTTGGAGAGTCAATAAGCAGAATGTTCAATTTCTAAGTTTGAATACAAGAGGGAGCTCGCCTCCCTCATCTCTAAGTTTTAGAACAATCTTCAAAAGAGAAGGACTTGTTCCTGCTGTTCCGTTATACCAATCACCTGAGCGAGAAAACAAAATCTGGAAATCTGAAACCCTGGATGTAACAGGAACGTCGATTCCCGAAGGAGAAAGAGAATTTATCCTGTACTCACTTCTTATCAAATAGTGGATTTTCTTTTCTTTATTTTCATAAATCCAGTATTTTACCCTACAGACTCCCTTAAAATAATAGCAGGAGTTTGTATAGAACTCTAAAGTTTTTCTATTATCACTATCTTTCTTAACGGAAATTGCTCCATAACGCCTGTCAATTGACTCAAAATCTTTTAAGAAAATGTAGAAAAGTGGAACAATTGTCGATTGTAGTTCGCTATTTTCAGCAGAAAATCTGCCTGACTTCTCAATCAGGTTAAAAAACGAGTATGAAACCGTGATAACAAAAGCCGTTAGCGCAACTGCAATGAGGAGTTCAACAAGGGTAAATCCTCTAACGAGCTTCATAGAGCTCCACCACCATTCCAGTATCCTCTGTTCCTGCCTGAACCTTCACAATCCTGTATCCCATCAACTCCTCAAAGTCCTGTTTTAGTTCGATCTCGTAGTTGAGAATATCTTCCCTTTCATCATTCTTGTTTTTTCCCATGTAAATTGCCTCATCTATGGCGTTGTGGGCAGCAACGGTTGAAAGGGTTGTCTTCAAGGAAATTGTTGTTGTTTCCGCTGTCTTACCGGAGAGAAGAATGAATGCAGAGAAAGCCATACCAGCTATCGCAACAGCAATGATTACTTCAAGAAGGGTGAAACCTTTTTCCCTGCTCATAGATGCCCCTGAACTATTGTACAGTTATAATTATACTTCCAGCAAACTTCTATTTGGAGGCAGAAATGAAAAAGAGAATCAGACTTGGTGTTAACATAGATCACGTTGCAACAGTCAGAAATGCAAGGAGAACTTTTGAGCCAGATCCCGTTCATGCAGCAGTAATTGCAGACCTTGCCGGAGCTGATCAGATAACCCTCCACGTAAGGGAAGATAGAAGGCACGTAAATGAAAGAGATTTAAAGCTTATAAAGGAAGTCATCCACTCCAGAGTAAACCTTGAGATGGCAGCAACTGAAGAGATGATAAATCTGGCGATTGAAGTAAAACCCCATCAGGTAACCCTTGTCCCTGAAAAGAGAGAGGAGATAACAACAGAAGGGGGACTCGACGTTGCAGGTCAGAAAGAAAAAATAAAAGAAGCTGTTGAAAGGTTAAAAAAGGCTGGAATAGTGGTCAACCTCTTCATAGATCCAGATGAAGAACAGATAAGGGCAGCAAAGGAAGTCGGAGCAGATGCCATTGAGCTCCACACCGGAAGATATGCAGAAGCTTTTAACGATAAAAAAGAAAAAGAGACTGAAGAAGAATTAGAAAGACTCAGAAGAGCGGCAAGACTCGGGAAAGAAATAGGATTAAAGGTTTACGCCGGACATGGTCTGACTTACAAAAACGTCAAGCCGGTTGCAGAAATTCCGGAAATAGAAGAGCTCAACATAGGCCACTCAATAGTTGCCAATGCAGTCCTGAAAGGACTGAAGGAAGCTGTTCAGGAAATGATAAAGATAATCAACTCATAGATCATGCTTCTATCCTGCGGAATCGACATAGCATCGGTTAGGAGAATTGAGGAAATCCTTGACAGATATGGAGACCGATTTCTCAAAAAGGTTTTTCCTGAAGGAGTTGAGTACTGTCAGAAAAAAAGGAAAGGAGAATTTGCGGGCTGCATCGCAGCCCGATTTGCATTAAAGGAAGCAGTTATCAAAGCTCTCTCCTCCATAGGAAAAGATGTTGGTTTCAGGGATATAGCTGTAACCGGCGGTGGAAAGAAACTGGAAATCGAAGTTAAGAATTGCGAGGAACTGAAATTTATTTACAGCATATCCCATGAAAGAGAGTTTGCAGTTGCCGTTGTCAACGTTCTTAGGACTGAGGGATAAGAACACCGACTCCCATTAAAACCTTTGATAGATATTCACCTGTGACCGTATCCATTGTCAAAATGTGTTCAACTATCCATGGCTTAAACGTATTTTCAAAGTAATTCCTCAAAAAGTTTACGTTCTTTGTTTTTTCCCAGGTTTCCCTTACGTTTTCAAGCTCTTCAAGAACTCTCTTGTGCTCACCAGAGTGGCATTCATAGGCAAAGAAATAGGTCTTTTTCATTAAATCTTCTTCATAAGCAAAGTGTTCCTTCACGTCCTCAAGAAACTCATTAAAGAGTCTTGAGATCTCTTTTTCTGGCTTTCCTGAAACAATGGCTTCATAGAACTCATTCAGAATATCTAATTCTCTCTGGTGAACCTGATTCATTCCATGATAGTTCACAAGAGGTAATTGGTCTCTCTGGATTAACATAGTAGCCTCCTCTAAAAATCTTAGCTATTACTAAATGTAGTTAAAGAGGCTACAGACAGGAATGAGATAGATCAACAGAAAAGCCCCCTGATTGGGGGCACGGAAGGAAAATTAAAGATGTTTTTGGATGTACTCTATTGCGTCACCTACTGTCTGGATCTTTTCAGCGTCTTCGTCTGGAATCTCGATGCCAAACTCTTCTTCAAGAGCCATAACCAGCTCAACTGTGTCGAGAGAATCTGCACCAAGATCCTCGATAAATGAAGCCTCAGGAGTTACTTCGTCTGGATCTACTCCGAGTCTATCAGCTACGATCTCTTTTACCTTCTGTTCGATGTTTTCCATTCTTGAACCTCCTATAAGTTTTTAGCTAAATCTGGAATTATAGTCTAACCGTTAGAAAAGTCCACCATTCACATGAATGACCGTTCCTGTAATGTATGAAGCCATGCTTGAAGCCAAAAAGAGGCAGACGTCTGCAATTTCTCTCGGCTCTCCCTCTCTTTTCAGAGGAATCGATTTAAGGAGTTCCTCCTTTATCTTTGCTGGAATCTTCTCAGTCATATCTGTTGTTATGTAACCGGGAGCAATGCAGTTAACCCTTATTCCTCTACCACCGAGCTCCTTCGCTAAGGACTTTGTAAACCCTACAAGAGCGGATTTCGTTGCTGAGTAGTTGACCTGACCAACATTCCCTGTAAAACCAACAACAGAGGAGATGTTTATTACGTTTCCGGATCTCTTCTTTACCATTGCTGGAACAACAGCCCTTGTAACGTTGTAAACACCGTTAAGGTTTGTGTCAATAACGCTGTCCCAATCCTCGTCCTTCATCCTTATAAAAAGAGTATCCTTAGTTATTCCAGCATTGTTAATAAGGATATCTATCTGACCCTCTTTCTCTAAAATCTCGGAAACTACTCTCTTTACTTCCTCTCTGTCTGTAACGTTCATCTTCACACCGTTAACACCAATCTCCTCTGCAACCGCCTTTGTCCTCTCCTCATTTGTTCCTGTGATGTAAACAACTGCTCCAACGTCTTTGAATCTCTCAGCTATTGCCCTTCCTATTCCTCTCGTTCCCCCGGTCACCAGAACAACCTTTCCTTTTAACTCTTCCATCTTCCCTCCTGATCATTTTGCTGCATCAAGTCCAATACTTCCTATAACCGAGAAGAGTGTAACGAGAATAACCGTCTTTACAAACCAATTGGTATTGTCAATGATACCC
>CAJXJV010000064.1 GCA_913055135.1 uncultured Desulfurobacterium sp.
TGCTTTAGTAATATTGATTATATCAGTTGTACTGGTAATAACGATAATAAAAGTATGATTGTTATGTATGGGTAGTGGAGCGGATTCTTTATTTTTTAAAAGCTTACCGTGTAATGGTCGAATATGTGTTATAATGTTGCTGGGTTTGTAAACAATCCATTAACCCGCTATGGCACGCAAAAACGTGCCAGTGGGAAAGAGATCATTGGAGGAGAGTTCTTAGGAAGTCGGAAATGCTTGATAAAGCAGAGTCTTTAGAAGACCTCAAAGTTCCTCCTGGCAACAGGTTAGAAGCTCTAAAGGTAGATAAAGAGGGATACTACAGCATCCGAATTAACGACCAGTGGAGGATAACCTTCAGATTTAGTAGTGGTAATGCTTTTGAGGTCAAAGTAGAAGATTACCATCGTTAATCAGATTTAAGAGGTGAGAAGTGACTGAGAAAACTTATCCTTATGTACCTCTCTTTGAGAGAGAGGTTCCCCCAGTTCATCCTGGAGAAATTCTCTTGGAAGAATTCTTGAAGCCTTTGAACATGACTCAATCAGAACTCGCTGAAAAGTTGGGGGTTAGTTTCAGGACCATAAACGACATAGTAAACGAAAAGAGAAGCATTTCCCCAGAGATGGCTATAAAACTGTCAGAGCTATTTAAAACGACTCCTCAATTCTGGATGAATCTTCAGAGGGATTACGACCTCTGGAAAGCTTATAAGAAACTGGAGAGGCGAAAAGCAAAGGTTGGAGAGTGATGATGAGTAAGGATTGGATATGAAAAAGCTATTTCTTAAACCTTTGAACGATGAAGAAATTTATCAGGAAGTAATCAGAATTATTGCTAAATATTTACCAGGCGCAAGGATTTATCTTTTTGGTTCAAGGGCAAAAGGAACTGCCAAGCCATACTCGGATTTTGATATAGCTATTGAGTGGAAAGAAAAAATACCTCTCCATACTATGGCAAAGATACGAGAAGAACTTGATAAACTTCCAACACTTAAAAGCTTTGATTTAATAGATTTAAAGAGAGTTTCCGGTGATTTCATTGAAACTGTAAGGAAAACAGGAGTAATCCTATATGACGGTAGAAAATTTAAAGAGGAGACTTGAAACCCTGCAAAAAGCTTATAAACGCTTGAAAGAGGTTTTAACCTTAGATCCGGAAGAAACCGACATAGTCATCGATGCTACTATCCAGCGATTTGAGTTTACTTTTGAACTGGCATGGAAAACAATCAAAAAATTTGCAGAAACTCTAAGAGCTGGAGAATGTAATTCCGGTAGAAGTTGCATAAAATTAGCCTATAAGCTTGGCTGGATAGAAGACGAGGAAAAGTGGCTTTCTCTACTTGAAGCCAGAAATCTTACTTCTCACACCTATGATCAGGAAATTGCTCTTGAAACATATTGGATAATAAAAAATGAACATACTGCTTTTGAAAATCTTATACTTTCACTTAAAAAGGAACTTGAAAATTTCATTGGTGAGGAAGGTTAATGAAACAGCAGTTTAAGGTAAACAAAACCTACGAAGAGATAAACGAAAAGATCAGAAAGGGTGAGGCGGTAGTCGTTACTGCCGAAGAGATGATTGAGATAGTTGAGGAATTGGGAGTCGTAAAGGCAGCAGAGGAGGTTGACGTTGTTACAACTGGTACGTTTGGTGCAATGTGTTCTTCAGGAGCGTTTTTAAACGTTGGTCACACAAAACCACGTATGAAAATGGAGGAAATCTATCTTAACGGTATTCCTGCCTACGGTGGAATAGCTGCCGTCGACCTCTACATTGGAGCAACTGCACTGCCTGAAAACGACCCAAGGAATGAGGTCTATCCAGGAAAGTTTGAGTATGGTGGAGCTCATGTAATTGAAGAACTTATTGCCGGAGAAGATATTGAATTAGAAGCCTACGCTTATGGAACGGACTGTTATCCAAGAAGAGAAATAAAGAAACTTATCAACATAAAGACGATAAACGATGCAATCCTCTGTAGTCCAAGAAACGCCTATCAGAATTACAACGTTGCAGTAAACAAATCATCACGAACGATTTACACTTACATGGGAACCCTCAAACCTAACTTGGGAAACGCTACCTATTCAAGTGCAGGTCAATTAAGTCCTCTCTTGAACGACCCATTCTTTGAAACAATAGGAATTGGAACAAGAATATTCCTTGGTGGCGGTATAGGATACGTTGCATTTCATGGAACCCAACACTCTCCGTTTGGAATAAAGAGAAGCAAAAAAGGACAACCTACTGGCGGCTCAGGAACTCTCATGGTAGTTGGAGACATGAAGCAGATGTCAACCGATTTTGTAAAGGCTGCTTCAATTTTAGGGTATGGTGTCTCAATGTTTGTCGGAATAGGTATTCCGATTCCAATACTCAACGAGAGAATTGCCTACTACACCTCTGTTAGGGATGATGAGATATTTGCTCCTGTTATCGATTACTCCGTTGACTACCCATCGGGAAATGCAAAGCCAATTAAGTATGTAAGCTACGGCGAACTCCGCAGAGGCTTCATAGAAATAGACGGCAAGAAAGTTCAAACCTCTCCCCTCTCCTCCTACTACAAGGCAAGAGAGATAGCAAATATACTAAAGGAGTGGATAAAGAACGGAGAGTTTGAAATATCTAAACCTGCTGAAACACTTCCAGCTCCCGAACCAGACGTTAAAATTGAATATGACGAAAGGAAGGAGTAAGTTATGAAGTTTAAAGTTTCCGTTCCTGCATCTACCAGCAATTTAGGACCTGGATTTGATGCTCTGGGATTGGCACTAACACTTTACAACGACTTTATCGTTGAACCTTCAGACTTCTACTCTGTGGAAATAGAGGGAGAAGGTGCTGAAGAACTCCCGAAAGATGAGAAAAACCTCTTTCTGAGAGCTTACAGAAGTACAATGGAATATCTCGGACTAAATCAGCCGGTAAAAGTAAAGCTTATAAACAGAATTCCCTTAGGAAGGGGGCTTGGAAGCTCTGCAACTGCAATAGTTGGCGGAATCCTTGCAGCAGAAAAAATCTCTGGAAAGAAGCTTTCACTCCCCGAAGTCATAGATGCTGCCTTTAAGTTTGAACCACATCCAGATAACGTTCTACCCGCTTACACCGGAGGGTTTGTCGTAGCAGCAACAAACGGAGATCTATCCTACATAAAGCTCGACTTTCCAGAAGAGTTAAAGGTTATTATCGTTGTACCTGAGCTTTTCTTGTCAACTGAAGAGTCAAGATCTGTTCTTCCTGATAGCTACAACAGGAAAGATGTGATTTTCAACATTCAAAGAGTCGCGCTACTTCTTGGAGCTCTTCAGAAAAAGGACTTTGGACTTCTTAAAGAAGCAGTAAAAGATAGAGTCCATCAACCATATCGTTGTGATCTTATACCATCTTTCTGGGAAATACTTTCAGAAGGCTATAAAGCCGGAGCTTATGCAGTTTATCTTTCTGGAGCTGGAAGTTGCATAGGAGCTTTAGCCGATAGGAACTTTGACGAAATTGGAAAAGCAATGTGCAACGTCTTTGATGCACTGGGAATAGAATCAAAATACCTTATTTTAGACGTTGATAAAGAGGGAGCAAGGATAGAAGAAGTATAAAAACTTGACCTGATACCTGCTACTGATATAAATTTACCACTCACTCTTTAATCAAGTGCGGAGGTAGCGGGATGTATGCTGTTATAAAGACAGGCGGAAAGCAGTACGTTGTTGAGCCTGGTCAGGTTTTAAAGGTTGAAAAGCTCAACCTACCTGAGGGCTCTAATGTTGAGTTTGAAGCGCTCATGGTAAGGGATGACAATGGTGTAAAAGTTGGTGAAGAGGCTAAAGGTATCAAAGTTAAGGCTACAGTTGTAAGACACGGTAAAGGTAAGAAAATGATTGTATTCAAGTACAAGGCAAAGAAACACTACCAGAGAAAGTATGGCCATCGCCAGCACTTTACAGAGCTCCAGATCAATGAAATCGTAAGCTAATTGGAGGTTTGTCATGGCACATAAAAAAGGTATGGGTTCTACCAAAAACGGAAGGGACTCAATTGGCAAGAGGTTAGGTGTAAAAAGACACGACGGTCAGATTGTAAAAGCTGGACACATCTTAGTTAGACAGAGAGGAACTTCTATCCATCCAGGACTCAACGTTGGAGTTGGAAAGGACTACACACTCTTTGCTCTCAAGGATGGAATTGTTAAGTTTGAAAAAAGAAGAAACAAGAAATTTGTAAGCGTATATCCTGTTCAGTAATCTTAGAAATGACTTTCCCCGCTAAAGTAGCGGGGAGTTATATTTTTTCCTTAGTGTAGAATTGCAATCAAGATGCTAACTCCTAACACTTCCCCACCGATCAAAGCAATAAATCCCGGTGTTACCAGCTTAAAAAGTTCCCTGCTCCCCATCGAAATTGTCAAAAACCATTTAAGAAAAGTATTAACAGTTGCTGCAACAATAACAGTAACAATACCTGTTAAAAGTGAAACTTCACTTGCAGTAAAAAGCTTGGAAACAGAAAGAGTTATCGCATCAACATCAGAAAGTCCAGAAACTGCAGCAACTATATAAAGACCGTAATCTCCAAGATACTTGAGAGTATTTCTCGAGATAAAGAGTATAAATGCATAAAACATACTAAACTTTATAGCATTTGAAAGCTCATAGGGATTTTTTACTTTAACCTTTGCCCTCTCTTCTCTTTCAAGATTGGATATTCTGTATGCAAAGAAAATCCCCATAAGAAAAGCTGTTAAAAACGGCATTATCAAATACTTAGTAAACTGTAAATTAACAATTCCCGCAAGAAAAGTTATTCTTGGAAACATTATTGCAGAAGCTCCAACAATACCAGCGGCGTATTCGGGTATTAAACTTCTATTCGTCTTAGAAAGGGACGAAAACGTTGCAGCAACAGCAGTACTTGATACAAGTCCACCAATTAGACCAGTAAACAGAATTCCCCTTTCGCCGGCAATTTTCGTTAGAAAGTACCCTAAAAAGTCGAGGGTTGAAATTATTACAACCATTGTCCAGACTTCACGAGGATTAACACCGTAGAAACTTTTGTCTGGAAGAAGTGGATAAAGAATAACAGTAACGGCTGCAAACTTTAAGAAGGCAAATAGGTCTTCAAGAGAGAGATGCTTAACAAACTTGTGCATTTGCTCTTTAAAGCTGAGAATGAAGAGAACAGTTATAGCAATAGCGGCAGCCAACTGAAATTCCTCTTTATAACAGAGGACTCCTATGAGAAAAGTCAAAATGGCAGAAACTTCTGATGTGAGCCCCGGTAGCCTTTCAAAGAGTTGAGCAATGACAAGAAGAGCAGAAAAAGAAATGAGAATAATATAGATGAAAGGGTCTCCAAAAAAAGAAGAAATATGAGCTGATAGAGTTCCTAAGAGGGAAATCAAAATAAAAGTCCTCACCCCTCCAAAGACAGGAGTACCTTCTCTCTGTTTTTTATATTCTCTCTCTATTCCTACAAGTCCCCCTAAGATTATGGAAACAAAGTAGGGTTGGTAGAGTTTCCAGGCTTCAGAGTTGATAAATTCCTTTAGAAATTCAACCATAAAGTTCCTCTTCTACAATCCTTCTCATAAATTCTACTGGAGCCTCCTTCCCGGTCCATATCTTAAAAGCTATCGCTCCCTGATGGATGAGCATTCCAAGTCCGTTAACAATCTTACAACCTTTTTCCTTTGCTGCTTTTAAAAGAGGCGTTTCAGCAGGATTATAGATGATATCAACAACAGTTATTCCTTCTGGAATTAGCGAATAATCAAAAAGCGGTGGATCACCAGGCTTCATTCCTACCGAAGTGGTATTGATAACTATGTCTGTGTCCTTTAAAAGAGTTGCAACTGTAGTCTCTTTTAGAGGAAAAACTAAAACGTTTCCCCGCTTTCCAAGGAGCTCTCCTACTACTTTTCCTTTTGAAAAGCTCCTATTAACTACGTTGAGAAACTTAGCTCCACCCTTCAGGACTGCATAGCCAACAGCCCTTGCAGCCCCTCCTGCACCAAACATCGTTATCCTTTTGCCCTCAAGTTCTATCCCCTCTTCTATTAGAGACTGGAGAAACCCATCGGCATCTGTGTTGTAACCGGTAAGCTGTCCATCTTCATTCTTCACAGTATTGACAGCTCCAAGGAATTCAGCATCTTCATCCAAAAAATCAAGGTATTCAATAACACCCTCTTTATGAGGAACGGTAACATTAAAACCTTTAACGTTAAGAGCCCTTAGACCATTTACAGCATCTCCCAAATTTTCTGGAGCAACGTCAAAAGGAACGTAAACTGCATCTATTCCAAGAGCCCTAAAAGCTGCTGTTTGCATAAGAGGAGACAAAGAATGCTTTACTGGATGGCCAATAATTCCATAAACAGCAGTTTTCCCTGTCAGTTTCATATTTGCTCCTTAGTTTTAATCTTTAGCTAATGAAAATTGTAGTAAAGAGAGCTTGAAATTGGATTATAATGAATTCAAAGCTCTCTTGTTGAATGCTTGCAGCAGTCAGGAATAAAAAGAAATGCGTTAAAACACCAAGAGGATGACCTTCCAATAGAAAAAAAGTTTACAGAAAATATAGCGAGAAAGCCCTGCTTTTCAAAGCAGGGATGAATCGCACAGCGTAAGCTGTAATTTTGTAGTATAATAACACCCAGATTGGAAATGATATTTTGGTCTTTGGACAAGTGAATAGGCCGGGAAGCTCCAGTAGACGGCCCATCTGCCCTTGTGCAGGTGTGGGGTGGGGACTGGAGCGGAGTCGCTCGCCTTAAGAGCGGTAGGGGTGGACCGCTCCGAACTAACGCCCGTGGAGAGGGGAAACCCTCGTTGAAGCGGGAAGCCCTTCACTTTAGTGAAGGGAGGAGGTCACAACTTAAAAGGATAAAACTCCCCTTTTAGGGGAGTCTTCATTAAGCAACTGGATTAAGTTTTTCAAGAGCTTCAAGGATTAAAAGACCTGCTTCATTGATACTGTTTTTTCCAATAAGGTTTGAAGCTCTAAGGACTATGAGCTCCTTCTCAAAAGTATCTGGATCAAGACCGGAAAGTTTCATAGCATCTGCAAAGTTCTTTGGAAGAACCCTTACCTTTTTCTCTTTCT
>CAJXJV010000065.1 GCA_913055135.1 uncultured Desulfurobacterium sp.
ATGGATGCAATCTTTTCAGGACTTAAGTGGCACCAAAAACACGACTAAAATATTAGTTTCGAAAGAGGAATTATCGTTCTTCCTCTTTCCTAAGTGATATTTTAAGGAGTGAATTTGAAGATTTTAATTTTAGGAATTGGGAATATTTTATTTGGTGATGAAGGAGTTGGTGCTCATTTAGCTCATCTTTTTCAAAAAAAATATGAATTTAATTCAGATAACAAAAGGATGTATTCAGGTAAGGATGGAACAATCATACTGGCAGAAGGAGAAATCGAGGAATAAAAAGAAGAGGAGATGAAACGGAGGAGTTTATGGCATACGTAATTGAAATAGAGGAAAAGCCAAAGATAAGCGTTAGAAATCTAAATTTCTACTATGGGACTAAACACGCTCTTAAGAATATTTCATTTAACGTTCCAGAGAAAAGGATAACAGCTTTGATAGGTCCTTCTGGATGTGGAAAGACAACGTTGCTCAGATGTTTTAACAGAATACATGACCTCTATCCCGGAAATAGGTATGAAGGAAAAATACTTTTAGATGGAGAGAATATCCTTGAAAAGGATTACGACCTGATTAGACTACGAAGCAGAGTTGGAATGGTCTTTCAGAAACCCACAGCATTTCCAATGTCTATCTTTGATAACGTTGCCTATGGCTTGAAATTAAAAGGAATAAAAAATAAGAGTGAACTGGAAGACAGGGTGGAAAAGGCTTTAAAAGATGCAGCCCTCTGGGACGAAGTTAAAGACAGGTTAAAAGATCCTGCATCTGGTCTTTCAGGTGGTCAGCAACAGAGACTCTGTATAGCAAGAGCCATAGCAGTTGAACCTGAAGTTCTTCTCTTTGATGAGCCTACTTCTGCTCTTGACCCTATTTCAACTGGAAAGATTGAGGAATTGGTAGTCAGTTTCAGGGACAGGCTCACAATAATAATTGTTACCCATAACATGCAACAGGCTGCAAGGGTTTCAGACTATACAGCTTTTATGTATCTAGGGGAACTGATAGAGTTTAACAAGACTGAAGAACTCTTTATCAAACCAAAAGAGAAGCTTACAGAGGATTACATAACCGGACGTTTTGGATAG
This sequence comes from uncultured Desulfurobacterium sp., assembly GCA_913055135.1. GTDB lineage: Bacteria > Aquificota > Aquificia > Desulfurobacteriales > Desulfurobacteriaceae > Desulfurobacterium. Next base: position 1,095 of record CAJXJV010000065.1, read on the forward strand.
AAACTCTATTAAAACTTTATAATCCTTGACAATCGTAGATTCGTTATTCTAAAATTGCAGGGAAGGTATTTTTACGGATTGTTTACAAAACATTTACGATTTATTTACAGTTTGGTAAGACATTAAACTATACGGATTAGGAGACGGGAAATGCTTTACAACTTTATAGCCTTTATAGTCGTTATGGCAATTGCAGGATTATCTCTATGGCTCCTTACGGTTGCCGTTGCTCCAAAGAACCCCCACCCGGTAAAAGAGGATACCTACGAGTGTGGTCTTCCTGCTCCTGAACCCATCATTTCCAGTGTCAACTTTCAGTACTATTTCTACGCAATCATATTTATTGCAATGGATATAGCAGGTGTTCTTTTCGTTCTATATGCGATAGGAAAAGGTGATCCAAAATTTGGATGGATATTTATACTCTTTTCACTTCTTTTGATGATTCCCCTCTCTTACGTCATGTTCGGAGGAAAGAGAGAATGATTTTAAAGTTCTTCGATTGGTCAAGATCCAATTCTCCATGGGGAGTCCACTTCTGTAGTGGTTGCTGCTCCTTAGAAGTTTTAGCTCTTATGGGACCCCGTTTTGACTGGGAAAGGTATGGTTTTATGATGACCCCAAGCCCAAGGCAGGCTGACTTTATAATCGTCACAGGACTTGTTTCAAAAAAGGTTCTTCCTGTTCTCCTGAGGGTTTACCAGCAGATGCCAGAGCCAAGATACGTGTTCGGTATGGGAGCCTGTGCCGCAGGTGGTGGTCCTTACTGGGATTCAGACTTCGTAGCGGTAGATGTTTCTCAGTACATACCATTTGACATCTTTGTTGCAGGCTGTCCACCAAACCCGGAAGCTACCCTTGAGGGATTTCTCAGATTAAAGGAAATAATTCTTAAAGACAGAGAAAATGCCGCAAAGAAATATCCAAATAGAATGGAAGAGATTAACTACTAAGTGGGGAAAGGATGTTAGAAGAGATTAAAGAAAAAGTGCAGAGTGAATTCGGTTTTCAATCTGAGCCCTACGATACGAACATGTTACTTATTCATGGAAACAGAGAAAAGATAAAGGATCTGCTTGAATTCTTAAAACGTTCGGGTTTCAACTATCCTCATACCGTTTCGGTTGTTGATTGGACGCCGAAAGGGAAGGATTTTGAGGTCAACTATATAATTGAGAACATTCAGGAAAAGAAATTTGTAATTGTCAGGGTAACTCTGCCAGAGAACGATCTTACTGTTCCCAGTGTATGTGACATTTTCCCTTCTCTCCAGCCCCACGAAAGAGAAGCCTGGGAGATGTTTGGAGTAGAGTTTGTTGGAAATCCAAGGCTTGAGGTTATGCTTCTACCGGAGTGGGCTGAAGGAACGTTTCCACTTAGAAAATCCTATGACTTCAAAAAGCACCGCAAGGAGAAAAAGTAATGGACAGCATTGCTCAGGCAGGATTCACTTTTGTATTGGAAGAGAAAAAGGAAATAAGTGGCGAAGATTTAGGACTTCTCCAGGAAAAGCTTCTCCAGCTTAACTGGGGTGTCCAGCACCCTGCCAGTGGTCCTATGAGATTGAAAGTCTGGGTTGATGGTGATGAGGTTGTAAAAGTTGATCCGGATATAGGTTACGTTTTGAGACTTCTTGAAAAGCTTGTTGAGTATAGAACATGGATCAATGCCATTGTCAACGTGGAAAGGGCTTGCTTCATGGACAACTTCGGAACAATGACTGGATATTCCATAGCTGCCGAAAAGATTGCCGGTGTTGAAGTTCCGAAGAAAGCAGACTACATGAGAACCATTCTCTGCGAAGGTGGAAGAATCGTCAGTCACTTAGTAGGTCTCGGCAGTTTTGTCGGTGTTCTTGGTGTTCATACGGCGATGCAGTGGGCTTTAATCGCAAGAGAAAAGTTCTTAGATGCCTTTGAACTCTATTCAGGTCAGAGAATAGCAACCGCTTCAATAATCCCCGGTGGCGTTAGATTCGAGCCTACTGGAAAGTTTATAGAGAAGATGACTAAGGCAATTGATTTCCTTGAGAAAGAATTCTTCCCTCGTTATGAAGAGGTTTTTCTCGATAACCCAACTTTGAAATTGAGAACGAAAGGAGTGGGAGTTGTTCCGAAAGAAAAAGCCATTGAACTGGGACTGGCAGGTCCTCCGCTAAGAGCTTCTGGTGTGACTTCCGATATCAGGAAAGATTATCCATACGCAGCCTATGGTGAACTTGACTTCAATGTGGTTACAAGAGAAGAAGGGGACGCTTACGCGAGATACTGTGTCATCTTTGAGGAGCTCAAAGAGTCTGCAAAGATAATCAGACAGGCAATAGAAGGATTTCCTGAAGGCGAATACAGAACAAAGTTTCCGGTTAAGGTTCCTCCAGGAGAAGCCTATGTAAACGTTGAGTGGGCAAGGGGCTGTTTTGGATTTCATCTCATAAGTGATGGCGGAACTGGTCCTTACAGACTGAAAATGGGAGCTCCTTCTTTTGCAAACCTCTGGGCTATACCTGAAATGATGAAGGGAATAAAGCTTGCAGACGTTCCTGTGATCTTTGCGTCACTTTACATGTGTCATGGTGATATTGACAGGTAGGAGGAAAAATGGGACCGTGGCTTAAAGCACTTATCTTTCCGGGATTTCTTTTCCTGATGTTAGTTTTCCTGATGGTTTTCTATGTGGAGAGGAAGATTCTCGCAGATGCTCATCTGAGAACTGGTCCCTATTACGTCGGTAGGTGGGGACTTCTTCAGACACTGGCAGACGTTTTTAAGCTTCTGCAAAAAGAATTCATAATTCAAAGGAGAGCCAACAAGCTCCTCTTTTCGTTAATACCGTTTGTTGCCTTCCTCATGGTAGCAATCCTCGTTGCATTTATACCTTTCTCAAGTAGCTCATTCATAGTAAGTACCAGCTTTGACCTTCTTATAGCTCTTGCAATTGTTACAAGTATGCCACCAATCTTCTTCTATGCAGGTTGGGCTTCAAAAAGCAAGTACTCTTTCATCGGGGGATTGAGGGTTGTTAACCAGATGATTTCCGGGGAAATCCCTCTATGGCTCTCAGCACTTGCTGCTGCTGTCTTTTATGGAACTCTGAATCACATAGAAATAGTTCAAGACAGTTCCTGGTTAAGTTTTATTGTCCTGTTGCCAGCATTTTTGATATTCATCACTGCAACGCTGATAGTTACAGATAGACCTCCCTTTGACATTCCTGAGGCAGAACAGGAAGTTGTCTATGGATTCCTGACAGAGTTTGGTGGTTTCAACTACATGATTTTAGTTCTATCGAAGCTAATTGAGTTATTTGGTCTGTATGGACTTGCTGTAACGCTTTTCCTTGGGGGATTTAAAGGACCTATCCTGCCAGGAATCGTATGGTTCCTCCTAAAGATATTTGCACTTTACATGTTTACTTTTGTTGTAAGAGCTTCAACACCAAGGATCAGAATGGATCAACTTCTCAAGTTTTGCTGGAAGGCGTTAACTCCACTTGCCCTTCTAAACCTTGCATTCATCATCTTCATCAAAATGATCTTTGCTTAAGGAGTAACCAATGGAACTCGGAAGTGCATTTAAGCTACCAGTAGAAGCGACCAAGAAGGTTATAAGGGTAGCAAAGGCTCTCCTTGAGCCGAAGGCTACGGAAATCTGGTGGGATAAGGAAATAAGGAGAGAGTATCACTACAGAGGTAAGCACGTTATAAAGGCGGAACTCTGTATCGGTTGTAGCCTCTGTGCAAGAGCGTGTCCCGTTAACTGTATAGAGATGGTTCCCACAGGAGTTAAGAAGCCAAGAGCTGTTCCAAAAGTCAGAGCTAACGAGTGTATATTCTGTGGACTGTGCGAAGATGCTTGTCCTGTAAAGCCTGAAAAGGCAATAAAACTTACGGATACATACACAATGTATGTAGAACCAGGAACCTGGGACAACCTTGCAAAGTTCGTTTTTGAGCCGGAAAACCTTCAAGAAGCAATAGAAAAGGCAAAAAAGATGGAAGAGATGATAGAGAGAAAGAAACAGGAAGCCTTGAAGAAAAAGCAGAAGGCTGAAAAGCAGAAAAAGGGAGAGGAGTAACCATGAACGTTTACTTCTGGATCATCTACGGGGTGATTATCATATCTGCCATAGTGGCTTTAGAAGCCACGTCTCTTCTCTGGGCAGCAATAGCATTTGTGATTCTCCTTTCTGAAATAGCCCTCGTTTACTTTGGAATTGGAATGCCAGTTCTTGGCGGTGTTCAGCTTGCCATCTATGCAGGCGGCGTAACCATTCTTGTTCTCTTTGCAATTATGATGATTGGGGAGAGCTATAAAAAGCCGCCTGGAAAGGCTGTAACTGCCATAGTTTTAAGCCTCATAATTCTTGTTCTTGGAACGGGACTTTCTTTCCTGAGTGCCATAGATACATTTCCTTACAAGGTTTACTCAACTCAGGAACTTGGAACTGTTTTTGTCGAGAAGTATTCGTTCTTCACGATAATTCTTGGTTTCATAGTCTCTGCCATTCTCTACATGGCTAATGCAATCATTACAAAGAAGAGGGAGGCAAAGTAAATGCTACTTGAAGCAGATGTTCATGCTTATCTGTTTTTATCTTTCTCACTCTTCGCTGTTGGGGTCTACGGTCTTCTATCCAGAAAATCGGTAATCAGAATGCTCTTCTCGATAGAGATGATTATTAACGCAGCCAACCTGAACTTCGTCATCTTTTCTGCTCAGAGAAACCTTGATGGACAGATTTTCACCTTTTTCACAATAGGTCTTGCTGCCCTTGAGGCAGCGGTTGGTCTTGCAATAGTCATCGTCTTCTATAAGAGATTCGGCGAAGTTATACCATCCAAAATCAGAAACCTGAGGTGGTAGTATGGAGAAGTTAGCCTATCTGACAATAGGAATATTCTTCCTTGGAAGCATTCTTGCCTTCCTTGTGGGCAAGTTTACAGAGAAATGGAATTCCTTCTGGGTCGCGGCCATTACAGGAATTGCTGGATTTGGACTTTCCTGTTACATAGCGCTTAACATGGGTGAACATCCGGTAACTCATGAGTTTGAATGGTTCAGATTTGGAAGTTTTTCTGTTCCTTTTGGAATTTACGTTGACCATCTTTCAATCATTATAGCTCTGATCGCCACAGGAATCGGTTTCCTTGATATAGTTTTTTCCAAAGGTTACATGGAAGAGGATGAGTCTCCTCACAGGTACTACTTTGAGAAGCTCTTCTTCATTGGCTCTATGGTTGGACTTGTTTTTGTAAGCAATCTGATTGGACTCTACATCTTCTGGGAAGGTGTTGGTCTCTGTTCCTACCTCCTGATCGGTTACTGGTACTGGAAGAAGAGTGCAGCTGAAGCTGCTCTGAAAGCTTTTGTAATGACGAGATTTGGTGATGTCTTTATGCTTGCAGGAATCATCGTTGCCTGGATATTCCTTGGAACAGTTAATTTTCATGAGCTTAACGCATTAAGTGTTGCAGGTGCTTTCAGCGTAAAGCTTGGGCTCATAATTTCTATTCTCCTATTCATCGGTGCGATCGGAAAATCGGCACAGTTTCCTCTCTTTCCATGGCTTCTTGATGCTATGGAAGGTCCCACAACAGTCTCTGCTCTTATTCATGCTGCTACAATGGTCAATGCAGGTGTTTACCTTGTTGCAAGGATGTTTCCATTCTTCGACTACTCTTATGCTCTTATCGTGGTTGCATTTGTTGGAGCTCTTTCTGCATTCATTGCAGCGACGGGTGCAATGGCTCATACCGAAATCAAAAAAATCCTTGCTTTTTCCACAATGGAACATCTGTCACTTATGTTTGTAGATCTTGGAGTTGGTTCTGTTGCTGCCGGTATATTCCACCTTGCAAACCACGCAATCTTTAAAGCATTACTCTTCCTTGCAGCAGGTGCTGTTATTCACATGACGCATCATACAAAAGACGCATTTAAACTTGGAGGACTCTATAAATACATGCCGCAAACGGCATTACTTTTCCTTGTGGGTA
>CAJXJV010000066.1 GCA_913055135.1 uncultured Desulfurobacterium sp.
TTCTTGCACTCTCTTTTTGTTTCTTAAGCTCTTCAATTCTTTCTTGCTTATACTTAATAAAGTTCTTAAGTTCCTGAAGTTCTTTCTTTTTTTCTTCTAACTTGTTCCTTGCACTCTCTATCTTTCTCTCCAGTTCAGCAACTTCCCTTTCAAGCTTCTCTTTTTCCACTTCCAGCTCTTTTTTCTTTGTTTTAAATCTCAAGAGCTCTATTTCTTTCTGCTGAAGTTTCAAAAGTTCTCTTCTCAGCATATTTCTATTACCTCATAAGGGGATTTCTCTTTCAGAACGGACAACCTCAGGTTTTTAAACTTTTCTGTCAGGAGATGCTGGAGTTTCTCAAAGAAAAGTCTTTCGGTTCCAAAGTGTCCCATGTCAAAGACCGTAAGTCCAAGGTCAGCTGCTTTCATGGCGTCGTGGTATTTAACGTCTCCAGTAATGTAGACATCAACCCTACCAGCAACGAGGTCTATGAATGAGGCGCCACTACCCGAGCAAATTGCTACTCTGTTTACTATGTTGTCGGGTTTGAAATTGATTCCTCTGTAAACATCTTCTGGAAGAAACGATTTGAGTTTTCTGAATAGTTCTTTTTGAGTAATAGAGGGATTTAACATTCCTATAATCCCGTAAGCTGGTTTTTCACTTATTGTTGATATGCTTTCCACTCCAAGCTTTTCAGCTATTATGGCAGTAGGTCCGAGTGGAGATACATCAAGATTTGTGTGAAGAGCATAGACTGCTATTCCACTTCTTGCCAGTTCTAAAAGGAGACTGGAAGGGTAAGAGAAATTGACTAAAGATTTAATTCCGGAAATTGTCAGGGGGTGGTGTGTAAGAATGAGATCAACTTTTAGTTCCTTTGCCTGAGCTATTACATCTTTTGAGACAGAAAGGGCAAAGCCTACATGATTTATCTCCTGATCTTCCCACCCAATCTGAAGTCCGGAGTTATCCCAGCTATCCTGAAGTTCAGGTTGAATCAAATTTTCGAGGAAAGCGAGTATATCTCTTAGCTTAACCATTTTTGCCTCCAGAGAAGTGGTAGAATTCTACAAAATTTCGCAGGGAGAAAGTATGGCTTACAGAGATTTGAGAGAGTTCATTGAGAGGTTGAAGAAGGAGGGAGAGCTCAAAGAGATAGACCATCCTGTTAGCTCTTACTTAGAGATAACTGAGATTGCAGATAGAGTTGTAAAAGCTGGAGGTCCTGCTCTTCTATTTAAAAACGTTGATGGTGGAGATATTCCGGTTGCGATAAATCTCTTTGCCAGCTACAAAAGGATGGCAATGGCTTTAGAGGATGACCCTGACAGGATTGGAGAAAGGGCTGCAAAGCTTTTAAAACCTGAAAAACCCACAGGATTCATGGATAAACTGAAAAAGCTTGTAGAGTTAAAGAAGATTGCAGATATCTTTCCAAAAGAGGTTGATAGAAGAAAGGCTCCCTGCAAAGAAGTAATAATGAAGGAGCCAGACCTATCTAAGTTTCCAATCCTTTTTTGCTGGCCTAAGGATGGTGGAAGGTTTATAACGCTTCCGCTGGTCTTTACAAAAGATCCCGAAACCGGTGAGAGAAACTGTGGAATGTATCGCCTTCACGTTTATGATAAAAAGACCACGGGGATGCACTGGCACTGGCATAAGGTTGGAGCGAAGCATTTCTGGAAGGCTAAAAAGATGGGAATAAAGAGATTCCCTGTTGCTGTCGCGATTGGCTCGGATCCTGCAGTTATCTATTCCGCTACAGCTCCTCTTCCTGAAGATGTTGATGAGATGGTTTTTGCAGGTTTCTTAAGAGGAAAGCCGGTCGGAATGGTAAAGTGTGAAACTGTTGATCTGGAAGTTCCAGCAAACGCTGAAATAGTTCTTGAAGGCTATGTTGATACAGAGGAGTTCAGGTTTGAAGGACCCTTTGGAGACCATACAGGATACTATTCGCTTCCAGATTTTTATCCCGTTTTCCACATAACCTGTATTACCCACAGGAGAAATCCCATTTACCCGGCAACAATTGTTGGGAAGCCTCCAATGGAGGACTGCTACATCGGTAAAGCCACCGAGCGAATTTTTCTACCGCTTTTGAAGACTCAACTTCCTGAAATAGTAGATATGTCTTTACCTATAGAGGGAGTTTTCCATAACTTTGCTTTCATTTCCATAGACAAGCGTTATCCAGGGCATGCAAGAAAGGTTATCTCTGCCCTCTGGGGTATGGGACAGATGAGCTTTACGAAGAACATCATAATCTTTGATAAGGATACGAATGTTCACGATATTGGAGAGGTAATCTGGAGGTGGGGAAATAATGTTGATCCAGAGAGGGATATAATCTTTACAGAGGGTCCTGTTGATGCTCTTGACCACACTTCTCCTCTTCCGTTTTACGGGAGCAAGATGGGAGTTGATGCGACAAGGAAGTGGCCATCTGAAGGGTTTGAAAGGGACTGGCCACCGGATATAGAAATGGATCCTGAGGTTGTGAAGAAAGTCGATGAAATATGGGATAAGCTGGGACTGCCCCGGAAAGAAGAGAAGAAGAATCCCTGGAGCTGGGGAGTGTAAAACTTGCTTTTAGGGTTTTCTTGCTATAAACTTTCACACCGCAAAACAAATATGGTGGAGGAAACAGAATGCCAAATACAAAATCTGCTAAGAAGAGGCTTCGGCAGAATATTAAGAGAAGAGAGAGAAATAGATACTACGTAAGAAGAATGAAGACTGAGGCTAAGAAGGTTCTTGAAGCTGTTGCTGAGAAGAATCTTGAAGCTGCAAAAGAGCAGCTCAAAGTTGCAATGAAGTGGATTCAGAGGGCTGCTGCAAGGGGTGCTATCCACAAGAATGAGGCTTCAAGGAGAATGTCAAGGATAGCAACTGCTGTGGCTCAACTTGAAAAAGAACTTGCTGCACAGGGTTAAACCCTGTGCTTTAAGTTTTTTATCTTCCAACTTTTCCCTCTTTTGCTTTCTGTTTAAGGTAACCCTCTATGAATTGATCAATCTCTCCATCCATCACAGCGCTAACGTTGGAAGTTTCTATGCCCGTTCTGTGATCCTTCACCATCTGGTAAGGGTGGAAGACGTAAGACCTGATCTGGTTGCCCCATGCAATGTTCTTATGCTCTCCACGTGCTTCAGCAATCTTCTCTTCCCTCTTCTGTCTTTCAAGTTCGTAGAGTCTCGCCTTCAAAATCTTCATTGCTCTCTGTCTGTTCTGGATCTGTGAACGTTCGCTCTGGCAGGTTACAACGATTCCTGTTGGGATGTGGGTAATCCGCACAGCTGAATCAGTTTTGTTTACGTGTTGTCCTCCAGCTCCAGAAGCCCTATATGTGTCAATCCTTATATCTTCATCCCTTATCTCTATATCTATATCTTCGTCTATTTCTGGAACAACAATAACTCCACAGAAAGATGTGTGTCTCCTTGCGTTTGCATCAAATGGAGAGATCCTTACCAGTCTATGGGTTCCGTGTTCAGCCCTCAAGAGACCATAGGCGTAAGCTCCTTTGATTAGAATTGTTGCACTTTTGATTCCAGCTTCCTCGTTTTCCTGAAGGTCGAGGATTTCGGTTTCAAATCCCTTCTTCTCAGCCCACCTTAAATACATTCTCATAAGCATTTCAGCCCAGTCGCAGGACTCAGTTCCTCCAGCACCTGCGTGGATTGTTACAATTGCGTTGTTTTTATCAAACTCACCAGAGAGAACTGTTTTGACCTCAAGAGAGTCCAGTTCTTCTTCTATGTTCTTGAGGGAATTTTCAGTCTCATCTAAAAGACTTTCCTCATTCTCCTCTTCAGCCATCTCAAGGAGAGTTTCAATGTCTTCAAGCTGCTGCTCTATGGATGAGAAGGTGTTGAGCTCCGATTCAATCCTGTTTCTTTCCATGGAGATACTTTGAGCTCTTTTCTGATCATTCCAGAAGTCAGGAGAGGACATTTCCTCTTCAATTTCAGAGAGTCTCTTCTGCATTCCATCTATGTCAAAAATACCCCCTGATTTCTAAGTATTTGTCTCTTACCTTCTCAAGTTTGTCCTTAAGCTCTTGAAGTCTTTCAATCATTACTGTTCCTCCTGATTTGATTCAAAGTTAAATGTAGAAATCGTTTTTATTTTGTCAAAACTATTTGTTTGGAAATTTTATGTAGATTGAAGGGGAATCTGTTGACTTTCAGCCCTGTAGAGGCCAACTGTTATGCCCCCGTTTGAGAAGAAAGTAATTAATTCGGGGTTTAGTCCTGTGAGCTCTGCGAATTTCCTGTTCGGAGAGAGGAAGAGAACTCTGTAATTTTTAAAGTGTCTTTCAATCCAGTCTCCAAGCCGTCTGTAGATTTCTCTGACGTTCTTTATTGGAAGTCTCACACCGTAAGGAGGATTTGTAACGATTGTAACGGCATCGAATGAAACTTCTGGAAATGAAAGATTTTCAAACCGGACAAATTCTGAAACTCCAGCAGCTTCTGAGTTTTTTCTTGCAGCTTCTATGGCGTCAGGGTCTATATCGTAGCCAATTATTGGAACTTTAACCTTTTTTATCTTTGAAACGGCTTCTTTTCTTATGCTTTTCCAGAGTTCTTCATCAAAGTTCTTCCACTTCATAAAGGCAAAGCCTCTACTAATTCCCGGTGGAACGTTTGCAGCAATCATTGCAGCTTCTATTGGGACTGTTCCAGAACCGCAGAAGGGATCGATAAGTGGAGTTTCGCCCCTCCAGCCAGAAACTAAGACCATTGCTGCTGCGAGTGTCTCTCTCAACGGGGCTTCTGTTTCTTTTACTCTATATCCCCTTTTGTGGAGCATTGCACCAGAACTGTTTATACTGATCGTGCAGATATCGTTCTCAAAACGGACGATAACGCTCGTTCCCTCGTCCTCCAATCTTGCCTTTTGAGGTTCGAAACCTACAGCTTCAGTAATTGCTCTCCAGATTCTCTCTTCAATTGCTTTAGAGTGGTAAAGCTTTGACTTCTTTGAGGTTGCTCTGATTTTTAAAGGTAAATCGGGTGTAATAAAATCGTTCCATGGACACTTTTGGGCTTTCCTGACGAGCTCTGCAAAGTGTTTTGCTCTAAATGTGCAGAGCCTCACCAGAATTCTGCTTGCGGTCCTGAGCCAGAGATTGGTTTTGTAGAGAACTTCTAAGTCTCCTTCAAATTCAACTCCTCCAGGAATAACCTTTCCTTCAATCCCTAACTCTTTTAGCTCTTCTGCTGTTATTTCTTCTATTCCCGGTTGGGAAACTGCAAAAAGTTTCATACTTCTCTCAGAACTTCCTGACATAGCTTCTCTATTGCTCCTCCTGTGAGTTTTGAGCTGACCTTTTCTTCTAAGAGTTTTCTCATAAACTCCCTGTTTTTATAGACATCAAGCAGTGTTATGGCTATCTCCTCAGGGTTGGCTCTTTCCTGAAGGAGCTCCGGAACAACTTCTTCTCCAGCAATTATATTTGGAAGAGAAACATTGGGTATTTTTACAACTCTCCTGGCAATGGCAAACGTCAGAGGATTAAGCTTATAGACGACAACGTGTGGAAGCCCTGCAATTGCTGCCTCAAGGCTTGCAGTTCCTGAAGTTATAACGCCGGCATCTGCTGAGAAAAGGAGATTGTACCTTTCACTCTCTGGAATCAGGACAACGTCTGGATTTATTCTCTTTACAGTTGACTCAACATAATTTCTGTTAACGGACGATGCAACGGGAAGAACAAAACTTCCCTCAATTCTCTTTGAAACTTCAAGCATCGGCTCAAGGAGATACTTAATCTCTGAAGGTCTACTTCCAGGCATAAGGGCAAAGACAGGTTCTTTCAGATTGTATTTTTCTTTAAACTCTTCATGGGGAATTGTCGGTTTCACTATACTTTTTAGGGGGTTGCCAACGTAGGTGACGTTGACTCCATATTTTCTGTAGAGTTCTACTTCAAAAGGAAAGATTACGAACATTCTGTCAACGACTCTTTTTATCCTTTCTATTCTCTTCTCACCCCACGCCCAGAATTTTGGAGAGATAAAGTAGAGAACTTTTATTCCCTTTTTCTTTGCAATTTCTGCAATTTTCAGATTAAATCCCGGAAAATCAACGAGAAGAACAGCATCAGGTTTCTCTTCTTCTAAAAACTTTTCAATGATTCTCTTTCCTCTCCATATTGAAGGAAGCTTTGAAAGAGATTCAAAAAGCCCAAAGGCTATAATCTCCTTTGAATCTAAGATCCTTTCAGCTCCAGGAACTACATCAAGAAGAACACCGTAAACCTTTAAATGCTCTGAAAGACAGGGAATAAGCTCCCTGGTGTAGTTAAAACCCGATAGTTCTCCTGTAACAACGAGGATTTTTTTCACCTAAGGTTGTCCTCTTCTTTCCATTTGCTCCATAATTGTTTCTATGATTTCGAATACTTTATCAAAATCAACCGTTCTTATTGGTGGAGGTTTTTGAGGATTTCTACCGTGAGCAACCCAGTCCCTATATTGTTTTATCTGTTTTATATAACCTATGCCAGTCGAGTCAATAATAGATTCTTTTTTTAAAGCATTAATAATGTCATCTATTTTAAGATATTCAATGTGATTTTTAATCTCTTCTCTTCCAAAGAAACAAGATTCAAGATGTAAACAGTTTTGAAGTGTATCTCTTAAAAATCTTTCAAAGCAAGAGAAAACTTCAACGACAAATAGATCTTCCACCATGTCCTGTGTTTCCTTTACCTCGTCATTGGATAACACTCCTCTACCTGTTCTTCTATAGGTTTTGAAAATTTCCTTAAAGATAGAGTATCTGTTTTTAATCTTTTTCAGGACATCTGAATTCACTAATTTCCTCCACCAGTTGACATAAAAGACCTTTACTTAAAAGCTTAACTCTCCCTTGATCCATAGAAACGTACCATCCTTCTTTAAAAAAACCTTTATAAAGAGGTTTCTTAGCAATAGTAAATTCATGAGGTTTATTCAGGAAAATAATTCTTTTTTCATCAAACTTACCTGTTAAATCAACTCTTCCATCAGCCGCTATTATGTATGCCCCGACTGGTTTTAACTTAAACAGGAACTCCCCATCTTTATAAATATACATTTCTTTTACCTCGT
>CAJXJV010000067.1 GCA_913055135.1 uncultured Desulfurobacterium sp.
GGACTGCTACCACTATTCACAATCCAGCAAGCATTATTGGAGAAGTTTTGGACGAATTAAGAAATAACCTGTTTTTCCTTCAATATGGAGGAGAAAAATACTTCTTTACCAGCAGACCCAACTTAAACAGAATAGTCCTGACAAAAATGGAAAATCTAACAAGTAAGGAAGTAGAAGGCCTGGAGAAGGAGCTTCTAAAAAAATACGCAAGTAGCAGTTCTTCTAATTTAAAAACTTATATCTGGACAGAGAGTTCTCAGGATATTCCAGATACTCCGGACTTTAAACTCATTATTTTAAAAGAGCACAATAAAGAAATTGCAGAACAGATATTGTCAACGAAAGGAAACTCTCCAAGAATCTATAGAAATACAATATTTTTCTTACTTCCTGTAGAAAGTCATAAGATTGAACTATCAAATTTATTAAGAAAGGCAATTGCTTATAAATACATTATTGAGGATAAAACCCTTAATTTAGCAGAGACAGAAATTGCCGAGATAAAAAAGAATCTCAAAGAAATAGAGAAGGAGTACAAATATCATCTGAGAAACGTCTATAGATTGCTACTCATACCTGCTAAAGACGGCTTTAAAGAGGAAGATCTGGGAACTTCTATTTATGGAGATAGTAAGAAAATATCCGACGAAATATTTGAACTCTTGATAAGCAAAGGAGAGATTTTGAAGAAAGTGTCTCCTTTGGTTCTGGAACATAAGTACTTGAGGAATAAAACTTACGTCAGACTATCCGATATTTACGATGCTTCTTTTAAAACAAGAGGAGAAATGAGATTTCTTAACACTGAAGTTTTAATAAATGCAACAGAAGAAGGTGTGAAGCAGGGTGTCTTTGGTGCAGGTATAGAGGAAAGTGGTAAAGTAATCTGTAAATACTTAGAAACCGAACCTGAGTACTTAGATGAGAACTTCTTGATTGTTGATAAGGAAACCTGTAGGGCTCAGTATGAAGCTGAAAAAGAAGAAAAAAAAGATTCAAAAGAAGCAGAACAGCCGTTAACTATGAGAGAGCCGTCAACTTTGATTTACAAACCTGAAGAATTAGGAAAAGAGGAACTTCCAGAGGAAAGAGATGACGATAATCTCTCCGAAGTTAAATTAACGCTAAAAGTTCCAAAAGGAAATGCCTTAGAAATAGGAAGGTTGCTAAACACTCTTGACTTTTATTTTGATGAAATAGAAATTACCATAAAAGCAGTAAATGGGAAGATATCCAGGAACGACTACGAGAATAAGATAGAGGAAACACTTAGGCAGCTTAAGATAGTAGAATGGAACTAAAACGAGAGAAAATAGAGAAAATTCTTCGTGAATACTGTGGAATTGCTTCCTTTGAGAGAGGCTTGGAGTATTTTAGAAAAAAGCGGGTAATTGCGGTCTCCGGTCGTAGTGAGGGAGACAAAATAGTTATTGAAAGCAAAGTTAAAGGAAACTACCGTTCTTCTTACACACAGAAGATTTACATAGATAACAATACGGTATCAGGGGATTGTACCTGTCCAGTAGGATACAACTGTAAACATGTGGTTGCTGCAGTACTGGAATTTATCAATAGAAACAGCGAGAAGAAAAACACAAGCTGGCTCAACAGACTAAGGTTATCTTTACAGGTAGCGAAGAAAGAAGAAAAAAACAGTTGTGATTATGTAATTACTTATAGAATTTACCCTGAGGTTGGATTTACCACTTTGTCAGTTTACAAATCGAGGGTTCTAAAAGATGGAACACTAACAAAAGGACAAAAATTGAGTTTGAAGAGTTTAATTTCTGATCCTTTTAGAGATTATGTAACTCCGGAAGATGTGGTTATTTTCCATTTAATGGAGGGACTTCCTTATAATTACTACAGTCATTATTCATATATACTGGAAGGGAAAGCAGGTTTTGCCGTTTTAGAGGCTGCTTTAAGAACGGGAAGGATTTTCTGGAGTGATAGTTTTTCTCCCATTTTACCGCAAATGGGTAGTTTATCCATTTCATGCAGATGGAAATACACAGAAAATGGTTTTCTTAAACCTGTGGTAGAACCAGACCTTAAAAGGTTCTCAATCGTTCCAGTCGTTCCTCTTCTCGTTTATGACCACTCAAAAAGGAGATTTTTAAAGATTGAGGATTCCATAAATTATGACTCCTTAAACCTTCTTCTTTCGGCTCCGCCCCTTGCTCCTGAAGAGGCTTCTTTAACCTATTTAATTCTAAGAGACACAGGAATAAAAGTGGAGCCTGTCAAAGAGATTGAGGTCGTGGAAATTACAGATCCCCCCACACCGGTTATGTATCTCGGGAAAGAGAGAGACCGTTACATTGCCGAAGTGAAGTTCCGTTACGGCGAAAGGATATTTCCTTTCAATCTAAATGAAGAAACAATCTACCTTCTGGAGGGTGGAAGGAATTACGTAATAAAGAGAGATATAGACAGAGAAAAAAAGTTCATCGATAGACTGAAAACGACTTATTTCAAAGATATTTTCCTGTGGGGAACAGTTGGAAACAGGGTTGAGGTTTCTCCAGCCATCAGGCGGGATTTCCATTGCCTTAAAATGTTTTTCTTTTATGATGTTCCAGAACTTGAAAAAGAAGGGTGGGAGATTGTTGTTGAAGACGGCTTCCTTAATGTTGAAGAGGGAAAGGTTTCTCACTCTTTTCAGGAAGAAGAAGATGGCTGGTTTTCTCTTTCCTTCAAGGTAAAGATAGGAGATAAAGAGCTTTTCCTTTTGCCCATCGTGAGGGAAATCTTCCTGAAATATGACGTTTCCAATCTTCCAGAGAAGATATATATAGAATACGAAAAGGACTGTTTTGTTACTCTTAAGAAAAAAGACGTTGAACCGATAATAAATACTATTTCTCAACTCCTTGACAGGGCAGAAAAAGAGCATTTAAAAATTTCCAGATACGATCTTCACCTTCTTGATGTAGAAGTTCCGGAAAACTTAAAAGAGATAAAAGAACGCCTTAAAAATTTCAAACGAATAGAGAAAGTATCTCCTCCAGCTGGATTGAATGCAAAATTGAGGAACTACCAGGTTGAAGGATTAAGCTGGTTGAACTTTATCCACACCTATGGAGCTGGAGGAATACTCGCAGATGATATGGGGCTTGGTAAGACAATCCAGACAATCGCCCATCTTTTGAGATTAAAAGAGAAAGGAGAGTTCAATAAACCTGCTCTCATAATAGTACCCACATCTCTCATAGCCAACTGGGAGAGAGAGATTTCCAGATTTGCACCCTCTCTGGGATTTGAAACCATCTATGGAGAAAAAAGAGAAGAGAAAATAGAAAGAGCTTTCGAGGAAAAGAAAGATATTCTTCTGACAACTTACAGTTTGATACTGAAAGATAAAGAACTTTACAGTGGGAAAGAGTTTTCTTACATAATACTTGATGAAGCTCAAAAGATAAAAAATCATAGAACAAAAACTTATAAAAGTGTGATTTCTCTTAAGGGAGCTCACAGACTGGCACTCAGCGGAACTCCCATTGAGAACCACTTAGGGGAGCTGTGGGCAATATTTAACTTTATTATGCCGGGCTTTCTGGGAATAGAAAAGGAGTTTAGAAGACAGTTTAAAAAACCAATTGAAGAAGGAGATGAAAAGACTAAAGCTGTTCTTGGAAAGAAAATAAGACCATTCATTCTCAGAAGAACGAAGGAAAAAGTATTAAAAGAGCTTCCTCCAAAAACCGAGATTGTTAAATTTGTGAAGTTTGGAAAGAAAGAGGCAGAGCTCTATGAAAGCGTAAGGATTTTAATGGAAAAGAAGGTAAGAGAGGCTATTGAGAGACAGGGATTTGAAAGGTCTCACATTTTCATTCTTGATGCCCTTCTGAAACTCAGACAGATTTGCTGTCATCCTTCACTTTTGAAAATAAAAGAAGCTCGAAAAGTGAAAGAGTCTGCAAAGCTGGAACTTCTTAAAGAGCTCTTAGAAGAGCTCAAAAGTGAAGGAAGAAAGGTTATTATCTTTTCCCAATTTGTTTCAATGCTGGAGATAATAGAGAAAGAGGTTCTCGTTAAAGGTGGATATTCCTATGAAATGTTAACTGGGAGCACCAGAAACAGAAAGAAAGTTATTGAAAGCTTTAAAAAAGGAAAAGACGTATTTTTGATAAGTCTAAAAGCAGGTGGTTTAGGACTTAACCTTACTGAAGCGGATACCGTTATTCTTTATGAACCGTGGTGGAATCCAGCCGTTGAAAATCAGGCTACCGATAGGGTTCATCGAATTGGACAGGAAAAGAAAGTATTCGTCTATAAGTTTATTGTTGAAAACAGTGTAGAGGAGAAGATACTGGAACTTCAAAAAAAGAAAAAGGATCTTCAGGCACTTTACGAGGAGAGTGTTAACATCCATAAACTATCCAGGGAAGAAATCCTATCGCTATTTGAAAGTTAGTCAAAAATTACAGTTTTGTTGTCGTAAACAAGTATCTTGTTTTCAAGATGCCATCTGACTGCTCTTGCGAGGACTAACTTTTCGAGGTCTCTACCTTTTCTAATCATGTCCTCTATACTATCTCTGTGACTTACCCTGACAACGTCCTGTTCTATTATGGGACCCTGATCCAGTTCCTCTGTTACGTAGTGGCTCGTTGCTCCAATTATCTTTACTCCTCTCTCGTAAGCCCTATGGTAGGGTTTTGCTCCCACAAAGGCAGGAAGGAATGAATGGTGAATGTTTATTATCCTGTTCCTGAATTCACTAACGAACCTATCGCTTAGAATCTGCATGTAACGGGCAAGAACTATTAGATCAACATTTTCTCTCTTTAAAAGCTCAATCTCCCTTTCCTCAACTTCAAGCTTGTTTTCCTTGTTTTTTGGGAAGTGGTAAAAGGGAACTCCATACATTTCAACTATCGGTTTTAGATCTGGATGGTTACTTATAACAAGCTTCAGGTTTCCTTTTAGTTCTCCTGCCTTAAATCTGTAAAGGAGCTCGTAGAGACAGTGGTCGTACTTTGAAACAAATATGGCAACATTTTGAATATCAGAACTAAACTTTATTTGATAATCCATCTGAAATTTTTTTGCGATAGGCTTAAAAGATTCAGATATCTTTTCCTTTGGTATTTTAAATTCGCTTAAATCCCATTCTATCCTCATGAAGAAGATCTCTTTCTGAGAGTCTATGTGCTGATCAGCATGAAGGATATTTCCGTTGTTCTGGGCTATGAATCCTGTAACCTCTGCAAGTATTCCTTTTCTGTCCGGGCAGGAAATAAGAAGTGTTGCTGTTTCCCTCATTTTCACTCCACAGTTACACTCTTAGCAAGATTCCTTGGCTGATCAACATCGTAACCAAGAAAGTCTGCAATGTAGTAGGCAAAAAGCTGGAGTGGAACAACATTGACTATTGGCGACAGAAACTCATCAACTTCTGGAACTTCTATGTAAAATTCAGAAAGTTTCTTTATCTCCTCGTCTCCATGATTGATTATGGATATAACTTTCCCTTTCCTCGCTCTGACTTCTTCTATATTTGAAAGTACCTTTTCTCGAACTCTACCAGCTGTCGCCACAACTATAACTGGCATTGTTTCATCTATTAAGGCAATGGGACCATGTTTCATCTCTCCAGCAGGATATCCTTCTGCATGTATGTAGGAGATCTCTTTCAGTTTCAGTGCTCCTTCAAGGGCTATCGGATAGTTGACGTGTCTTCCAAGGTAGAGAGCATCTGAGGCTTTGTAAAATTCAAGGGCTATTTTCTTTACAATTTGTCTTTCTTTTTCGTTGTTCAGGAATTCTTCTATCCTTGATGGAAGGTTCATTAGATGTTTGAAGAGTTTTTCTACTTCTTCATTGTTTAGAACATTCCTTTTCTTCCCCAGCCAGAGGGAGAGAATGAAAAGTGCTGTAAGCTGAGTTGTAAATGCCTTTGTTGATGCCACACTTATTTCAGGACCAGCATATGTGTAAATAGTAGTATCTGCTTCTCTGGTAGCAGTAGAACCTATTACATTGCATATTGCAAGGGTTTTTGCTCCTTTTTCTTTTGCAAGTTTCATTGCTGCAAGGGTGTCTGCTGTTTCTCCTGACTGGGTTATTGCTATAACGAGAGTTTCTTCGTTCAGTACAGGATTTCTGTATCTGTATTCGGAAGCATAATCCACTTCTACAGGAATGCTGGCAAAGTTTTCAAGGTAAAACCTTCCTATTAGTCCTGCATGGTATGATGTCCCACAGGCAACGATATGTATCTTGCTGAAACTTCTGGTATCAACCCCTTCAAGCTCGGTTTCTTCTTTAAACCATGCCATGTTGCCGCTGATTGTGTCTGCAACCGCTCTCGGTTGTTCAAAGATTTCCTTTATCATGAAGTGCTTATAACCTGCTTTTTCAGCCTGGGCTATAGACCAGGGAATCAGGTTGATTTTTTTCTCTTTCTTTTTTCCTTCAAAGTCAAATATTTCAACACTATCTTTTTTAACTATTGCCAGTTCGAAATCATCAAGGAAAATGGCTCTGTTGGTATATGGTAGGAAAGCTGGAATATCTGAGGCTATGAAGTTTTCTCCTTCTCCACAGCCAATGACCAGTGGACTATCCTTCCTGGCAGCAAAGATTTTGTCTGGTTCAAGAGTAGAAATAACTCCTATTGCGTAAGAGCCTTTGAGGCGAGAGATTGCTTTTCTAAAGGCTTCGAAGAAACTGGAAGAGTTGAAGAGTTCTTCTTCTATCAGATGGACAATTACTTCGGTATCTGTATCAGAGGCAAATGTGTGACCTTTTGACAGGAGTTCCTTTTTTAGTTCGGCATAGTTTTCTATTATTCCATTATGGACAAGGGCTATTCTTTTGGAACAGTCAACATGGGGATGGGCATTTTCGTCAACGGGTCTTCCGTGGGTTGCCCATCGGGTATGACCGATGCCGATATTAGAAAAGAGGTTGAGTTTATTGAGTTCTATTTCAAGGTTTCTTATCTTTCCTTCTTTCTTGAATATTTTTAATTCTCCATCCACTACCAGAGCTATTCCAGCAGAATCGTATCCTCTATATTCAAGTCTTTTAAGACCATCCAATATCTTTTCTTTC
>CAJXJV010000068.1 GCA_913055135.1 uncultured Desulfurobacterium sp.
GTTCAAGAGATTCCATTTCCAGCCGTAACCGCTCCTATGCCGACTGAAGAACTTGTTCCAACCGAAGAAGTATCTCCTCCTGAGGAAATAGTTATAACTGATACGTCGTCCACAGAAGATTACACAGAGGTAGTAACTCAAGAAACAGCTCAGGAAATAACTCAGGAAGAAGTAACTGAGGAAGTTATTACCGAAGCAATAGCTAATGTGAAAATAGAAAACGGAATAATGAAACTAAACGTTGCAATACCATCAACGGATACTCCAGAGTGAAGAGGTTCTTTCTAATTTACACTGTTACTATTTTGGTTTCAGCTCTCTTCTCATCTTTCATCTTTGAGAAGGTTGAACCTTTCTACTCTCTTTCCCTCAGGGTTTCAGACTTTAACTACATAATCCACAGGAGAGAGCTTTCATCAAACATTACCCTTATTTTAGTTGACGAGAAGAGCATAAACAGGTTTGGAAGATGGCCATGGAACAGGGAAGTATTTGCAAAGGGGCTTGAGAAGTTAAAGAGAGCCAGGGTAGTGGCACTTGATATGGTGTTCTCCGAAAAGACGAATGAGAAAGACGATGCCTATCTCGCAAAAACGATCGAAGAAATAGAAAACGTTGTCTGTGGCTTTTTCATCAGGAAGAAGGCTACGGAAAACCCACCTGAAGAGCTGATTGATATTCTTTCAGATTCTGCGCTCTTCAGAGTTCCGGAAGTTGTTCCGTTTCCCAACGTTGACTACGTTGAGGTGAACATTCCTGAAATAACGGAAAATTGTCTTCTCTCCGGAACTTTTAACGCAATATCTGATCCAGACGGGAATTTCAGAAGATACCCTCTTGGATTTGTCTTTGAAGGAAACGTCTATCCTTCTGTAGGAGTTCAGGTTTTGAGGGCTTACACCGGAAGAGATGTGGTCTTTAAAGGAAATTACCTGCAAGTCGGGAATTACACCATCCCGATGAGAGATGATGGAACGGTCATACTCAACTTTTACCCACTTAGAGATTATCAGAAAAACGCATTTTCCTTTGTTGATCTCTATGAAGGGAAAGTCCCTATAGACAGAATAGATGGCAAAATTGTCGTTGTTGGAATCTCCGAAGCAGGGGTTACGGACATCAGAGCTACACCTGTTGGGCTTGTTCCGGGTCCTTATCTTCACGTTACTTTTATCTCGAATGCTATTCAGGGAGAGCTCCTTGTTGACTCAATACCCCTTACAATCCTGCTTCTTTTCCTCTCTTCTATCCTCCTTTCCCTCTTCTACTTTCTTCTCCAACCGGGTGTAAGGATTCCCCTTTACTTTTTCCTTTTTGCTCTTGTATTTGTTGTAGTTCATCTTTTCTACCTTTATATGAACACAGTTATCTATGACCTATTTATTTACATAGATCTCCTTCTCCTTTCAGTTGGATTTGAAGCTTTCGATTCCTTTTTAAAGCACAAACAGGCAAAGTTCTACAAAGGGGTTTTCAGTACCTATGTTTCACCTGAAGTACTGAAAGAGATAGTTGAAAATCCGGAAAAGTTGAAGCTTGGAGGAGAAAAAAGGGAGATAACCGTTCTCTTCTCCGACATAAGAGGTTTTACTTCCCTTTCAGAGAAGCTTTCTCCAGATAGACTGGTAAAACTCTTGAATACTTATCTGACGCCAATGACTGATATTGTCCTGAAGAATAA
Source organism: uncultured Desulfurobacterium sp. (assembly GCA_913055135.1). Classification (GTDB taxonomy): domain Bacteria; phylum Aquificota; class Aquificia; order Desulfurobacteriales; family Desulfurobacteriaceae; genus Desulfurobacterium. The sequence continues at coordinate 1,682 of CAJXJV010000068.1, forward strand.
AGGAATGCTTGATAAATATATTGGCGATGCCATAATGGCTATCTGGAATGCTCCTGTGGAGATAGAAGACCACAGGGAGAGAGCTCTCATAACCGGTTTTGAGATGATTAAGAAGCTAAACGAAGTTAACAAAATTCTGAAACGAGAGGGCTTTCCAGAAATAAAAATAGGAATAGGAATAAATACCGGAGAAGCCGTTGTTGGAAATATGGGTTCTGAAAATAGGTTTGAATACACTGCCATAGGTGATACAGTTAACCTTGCATCAAGGCTTGAAGGTCTTAATAAACTTTACATGATGGGTGAAACAGGGTTACTTACATCGGAGTTTACAGTTTTACCAGTTAAGGATAAAGATTTTCCATTTCTATTCGTTGAAGTTGATATGGTAAGAGTTAAAGGCAAGAAGAAACCCGTAAGGATATTTACTCTCCTTGAAAAAGGAGATAAAACGGAAGAGATTAAAGAGGTGTACGAAAAGGCTCTTTCACTTTACAGGGAAGCGCAGTTTAAAGAAGCACTTAAACTGTTTTCGGAGCTTGACTTTAACCCTGCAAAAGTGATGGCTGAAAGGTGTAGAGAGCTCCTTCAGAATCCACCTGAAGAGTGGGATGGTGTTTACACTGCAAAGACCAAGTGAAAGGGAGTAAGATGGCTTACGTTGCTATACCGAGGAAGTACAGACCAAAGAAGTTTTCTGAAGTTACAGGTCAAGAGTATATAACCGAAACTCTCAGGAATGCTATAAAATCTGGACGCTTTGCCCACGCCTACATCTTTGCCGGTCCCAGAGGTGTAGGTAAAACTACGACTGCAAGGATTGTTGCAAAAGCTCTTAACTGTGAAAATCCACTGGATGGTGAACCCTGTAACCAGTGTCCAAACTGTCTTGCGATTTCAAAAGGCTCTTTCCCCGATGTTATAGAGATTGATGCTGCAACAAACAGGGGAATTGATCAGATAAGAGAGCTCCGAGAGTCTGTCCACTACGCGCCGGCCAAAGGGAAGAAGAAGGTCTATATCATTGACGAATTCCACATGCTCACAAAGGAAGCCTTTAACGCTCTTTTAAAGACACTTGAGGAACCACCTGAACATATTGTCTTCATTCTTGCAACAACAGAGATAGACAAGATTCCTCCAACTATCCTTTCGAGGTGTCAGAAGTTTGTCTTCAGGAAGATTCCAAAAGAGTTAATGGTAGAAACTTTGAAGGAAATTTGCCAGAAAGAGGGTGTTGGTTACGAAGAAGAAGCTCTTTATCTCATTGCAACAGCCTCCGAAGGATGTATGAGAGATGCTGAGAGCCTTCTTGATCAGTCTATAGCCCTTGGAGGTGGTGAAGTTAAAGCAAAAGAGGTTTCTGAGTTTCTTGGAGTTCTAACTGGTAAAGACATTGCTGAGATTCTCAAACTTTCTTTTTCTGGAGATAAGCAGAGGTTAAGGGAGCAACTGAAGAATTTAGAAAATCAGGGATATAACCCTCTTTTTGTTATTAAACAGCTCCTTGAAAGAGTAGAAAAAGAATTTATAGAAGGTGAAGAATTTACAGATGAAGAGTTAGTCGCAGCTTTTAAGATACTTTCTGAGGCTCATAAATCTGTAGCTTTTCATCCTTATCCATATACAGCTCTCTTTTTCTATCTCTTTAAGCTTTCATACTTTAAGGATTTGAAGAGAATAGGAGAATTGCTCTCCGGGAATTTTAAACTTTCCTTGCCTGAAAAAAAAGCTGAAGAGACAGCAGAAGAAAATAGTTTAGAAGACATATACATAAAGGAAACTAACGATAAAGGAGACTTTGTAGAGATCATTCCAAAGAATCGAACTGCTTTTGACCTCTTGCAAGAAAGGATCAATGAACTTGAGAGGAAATTTGGAAAGAAAGTAAAACTTGTAGAGATAGACAATGGAACGAGAAAAAAAGAAGTTAAAATTTCTCCTGAATCAGAAGAGAAAATTGATAAGCTTTTAAAAACTTTTAGTGCAAAACTCTTTCCAGGCTATCCAAAGGTGATAGATGAGAGTTCTAATAGTTGATGACGAAAAAACGATAAGAGAAACTTTGAGAGAGATACTTGAAGAAGAGGGATTTGAAGTCTTTATTGAAGAATTGGGATCAAAAGTTGTAAGTGCGGTTGAAAAGGTCAAACCGGAGATATTGATTCTTGACCTGTTCCTGCCTGGAGCCTCTGGAATGGAAGTTCTAAAAGTTCTCCATGATAAAGGATTTACCCAGACAATAGCTGTGATAATAGTTTCTGGACATGGAACTGTCGAGACATCTGTAAAAGCAATGAAACTTGGAGCGTTTGACTTTATAGAGAAGCCGATTAAATATGAAAAGCTTCTGAGCGTCATTGAAAGTGCAAAAGAGCATCTTTCATCAAAGGCTTCCGGTTCCAAAACGGTAAGTGCCTATTCCAACCTCCCTTTGAGAAAAGCTAAAGAAGAGTTTGAGAAGAACTACATTGAGGAAGTACTTAAAAAATTCAACGGTGACCTGAAAAAGGCTGCAGCTTTTATGGAAATAGATATTTCAAATCTTTACAGAAAACTCAACAAGTATGGTTTCAATCAGCAATGAACCTGTTTGAGCTTTTCAACGCCATTGGTCTTTTATCTTTTGCTGTTTCTGGAGTTTACAAAGGAATCAACAAAAACCTTGACCTTCTTGGAATTGTGACTCTTGGTTTTCTAACAGCCCTTGGCGGCGGAATAACCAGGGATTTAATCGTTAATAGAATCCCAATGGCTTTTACAGGCTACAAAGACATCACAATCACTTTTTTAGGAATAGTATTTGCTCTTCTTTTCTACTTAAAGCTCAGAAAGGATCTCTCGACTAAAAAGGTGATAAAGTACTTTGACGCTGTGGGACTTGCGGCTTTTTCGGTTACAGGATTTATTGTTGGAATGGAGAGCGGGATAAATTCCTTTGGAGTTGTTCTCCTCGGTCTTATAACTGGAACAGGCGGTGGATTGATCAGCGATGTTTTAACAGGTGAAATTCCTTTCATCCTGAAAGAGGATTTTTATGCTTCCTGTTCAATCATTGGTGGAGTTGTCTTTATCTTTCTTGAAAAGTTAGGATTTCCCGTTGAAATTACCTCTTTCTCAACGCTTCTTTTGATTCTGCTTGTTAGAATTCTTGCAATAGAGAAGGGTTGGTCTCTGCCGCGGTTAGGAGGAAACGTTTGAAGTGGTTAGAAGAAGAGTTAAAGGAGCTAAAAAAGAAGAATCTTTACAGAGAACTCAGAACTCTTTCCTCGCCACAGGGAAAAGAGATTACTGTAAATGGAAAGAGAGTTCTCAATTTTTCCTCAAACGACTACCTCTCACTTGCCTCAAACTTTAACTGTGAATGTCTTAAACAATGGGGAAGTGGCTCTGGAGCTTCAAGGCTTGTCTGTGGAAACTTTGAGATTCATGAGCTCCTTGAGGAGAAGCTTGCAGAAATAAAGAAAACAGAATCTGCACTTCTATTCTCAACCGGCTACATGGCAAACGTTGGGGTTATTTCAACTCTTGCAAGGGAGGGAGATTTAATCCTTTCTGATGAACTCAACCACGCTTCTATAATTGATGGTTGCAGGCTTTCAAAGGCTACTGTGAAAGTTTACAGCCATTGTAACGTTGAAGAGTTAGAGTTCCTCTTATCTAAGGAAAGAGGAAAATACAGAAATTGCTTCATTGTCACAGATTCTGTCTTCAGTATGGATGGAGACATTGCTCCACTGTCTGAACTTTTTCGGTTAAAGGAAGAATACGATGCCGTTTTAATTATTGACGATGCCCATGCAACAGGCGTAGTTGGTTGGTCTTCTCTGGAACTCTTCGACTTAACTCCTGATGAGAGAACTGTCATAGTTGGAACTCTCGGGAAAGCCCTTGGAACATTCGGAGCTTTTGTTGCTGGCCCCAGAGTTCTAAGAGAATACCTTGTGAACAGGTGTAGAAGTTTCATTTTCACAACGGCTCTTCCGCCTCACATTGCCTGTCAAACTCTGGAGAATCTGAAATTGGTTCCCGAAAGAATGAGAGTTTTGCAGGAGAAAATTGAATTTTTCAGGAAGTTAACGGGGATAAATTCGAACTCTGCAATTTTCCCCTTTTTAACTGGAAGTGAGATAAAAGCCTTAGAGCTGGCAAAAGGACTTTGGGAAAAGGGATTTTTTGTTCCAGCCATAAGACCACCAACGGTTAAGGAGAGCAGGTTAAGAATAACAATCAACTATGAACACTCGAAGGAAGATTTAGAAAAGCTGTGGAAGATCTTAAAGGAGTTATTGTGAAAGGGGGCAAAACCCCCGGAGTATTACTCGGCAAGAAGTTCGTCGATTGTAACAACTGTTCCAACCTTTCCAGCAATCTCTGGACCAGGCTTGAGAGTTTTCTTACCAGGTCTCCAGTTAGCTGGACAAACTTCATCTGGATTTTCGTAAACGTATTTCCAGGCAGCAAGCTGTCTGAGAAGCTCATTAACATTCCTACCTACAGGTGGGTTGAGAACTTCTTCAGCTACGATAATGCCATCAGGGTTGATGATAAATCTTCCTCTTCTTGCAAGTCCAGCTTCTTCAATATAAACGCCGTAGTCCCTTGCAGTTTTTCCTGTTGGATCTGCAGCAAGTGGGAACTTGAGATCTTTGAGAAGTGGTTCTACTTCACAGAAGAGCTGGTGGCTGAAATGTGTGTCTGTTGAAACTGCAAGAACATCAGCACCAAGAGCTCTGATTTCATCAATCTTAGCGTTTACAGCAGCAATTTCTGTTGGACAGACAAATGTAAAGTCTGCTGGATAGAAACAGAGTACAAGAAACTTTCCTGCATAGTCGGAAAGCTTAACCTCTGTGTACTTTTTCTCAACTGGATCATAAGCGTTGAGGCAAAAATCTGGAGCTTTTTGTCCTACAAGTGCCATTGTTACCTCCTCCTTCTGGAATGTTGTTTTCTGTTCCTTAATGATAATCATTATCATTTAGCAATTCAATACAGACGTATCTATGTTCAATTTAAGACTTATAGATTTTAGCTATGGTAGAGTCACCAGATTTGAAAATGATAAAATTAAGTATGCCCTATGAGGGAGGGAACTTTATGAAGTTCAAAATCTTAATAAGGACGCAAAAACTTCCAATTCTTTACCGCCACAGGGTCGTTTCCCTTTTTAAAGAAGCCCTTAGATTATCAGATCCTGAATACAAAAGTTTCCTCTATGATTCCAGTACTGCCAAACCCTTTACTTTCAATCTCTCTCTTCCTGATGGATTTGTCATAAGAAAGGAACCTTTACAGATAGATGAAAAGTTTACTCCGGGAAATTATCCGGAGCTCCGAGAAATG
>CAJXJV010000069.1 GCA_913055135.1 uncultured Desulfurobacterium sp.
TACGTTAAGAGAAGAATAGCCAGCCTTTCAGGGTGTCCTAAGACCTTTAACAGCTCTGACTTTTTGAGTAATTCTCTTTCTGTAATTTCTTGAAAAGAAATCATATTAGAATGCCTCCTCTTCAATATTTACATCGTTAACACTGTTCCATAATCTATAGAACTTTCTGAATCTGTTGCTGTTCCATTTTGGCACAGGAAGTCCCATCTCCACTCTTTCAAGTATGTAATCAATGTTTAGAATTAACTTTTGTCTGAGTAAATCTTCTACATAACTTATGTCCTTAAACCCTAAAAGTCTAAATTTGAAAGCTTCGGGGAATTTCTTTTGAAGTATGCCGAGAGTTCTCCACCCTCTTTCGCTTCTCAGGATGAAAATCCCACTTCTATCGTTTTGAAGTGGAATGTATGTTATATCAGAACCACGGGCTGAAAGGTTCAGGCAATACTTGCATCCTGAGTTAATATAATGATGATGGGTTTCCATGTTTACTTTTATTTTTTCTCCTGAGTTTGTCTCAAAGAAGTATCCTTCTGGAGATAGATAATTTCTCACAATTTCTTTACTCTCACCAGTTATGTCAAGTAGCTCACATTCTAAGCCTTCTTCGGAAGTTATGCCCAGACAGAGGATACCAACTTTCAATGCAACTGCTGTTTTTGCCCAGTTACAGCCAATTCCATAGTACTGAGTTTTGTTGAGACCGTCAAAGATGCAGGATGGAGCTACAATGGCTATCTTATTCAGTCGGTATTTTTGAATAGCCTTTTTCAGAAATGTATTTTGACCGGAATGGAAGTAAAGCCTTGATAACCTTATCTCTTCTGGAGCTATAAACAGTTGAGGTTTTACTTTAACTCCCTCTTGAGTAGTACCTATAACTCCATCTATAAACTCTTCTTTCATCATCTCTTTAAGGATGAACTGAAGGGGATTTTCCTTTATACAGGTAACTTCATATATTCCTTTCAACTTTCCAAAGAGAAATTGTCTATCCAGCTTTAGCATCGTAAACCTCTAGGTGTAAATGGGTTGCGGATATGGTTTAAAGCTTTGAGGACACGCAGCCAGACAGGAACCACAATGTACACACAGCGTGGGTTTAAATGTTGGTCTGTTATAGTGATAATTGAAATTCATTGCTCTTGAAGGACAGGCCGTAACACAGGTACCGCATCCAACACATAATCCCTTGTTAATGACTTCTTTAACTACATCAAAGCCACAGGCATCTTTGGAATTTGCCATAAATTCAAATGGCTGGAGAAAATCTTCATTAACCTCTAAAAGCGCTATCATAAAGTTGTAAAGGAGAGAAGGATTTGGAGGACATCCAGGAATCGCATATTTGATTTTCTGTTTCAGAAGTTCAACTTCTGTAAGGGGAATGAATGATTGATGTGACGGCTGTGGAGCCTGACTGCCAACACTCAGCCTTCTTATTCCTCCAAAAGAAGCACATCCACCAACGGTAACTACTATGTTGGCTTTTTCAGCGAGTTCCTTTGCTAAACTCAAATGTCTTTTGTCCTCTATACAGAGTGCTCCCTCCGCAAAAGCAATGTGTAACCTTGGAACGTCCTTTTTCTTCGTTAGCATATTGGAATAGGCAAGTTCCACAGTATCAAGTATTTCCACCAAGTCTTCAAACATATCAAGGAAAGCTACCTGACAACCAGAACAGCTGGAAAAATGGAAAAAGCCAAGTTTAACTTTGAAATCCGAATCAAAGTTAAAGTCCTGTCCTAAGAAAAACATCCAAACTCCCCAAACTATTCAATGAACTGCACAAACTATACAAGGGTCGTAAGCCCTTATTAAAATTTCTGCTTTTGAAGCAGGTATTCCCTTCAGAGCTTCCGAAATCACCATAAAATTAATCTCCGTTGGTACTACTATTTTATAATATACTATTCTTCCTCTTTTGTCCAATTTAACAACATGGAGGTTGGTTCCCCTTGGGGCTTCGTGGACTCCTACTCCTGGTGTCTCTCCATCAGACGTTGGGAAAGTTCTGTTCCACATTTCCACTTCAAATGAACGACTGGACAGTATTTCTTCAATTCTATTAAGGGCTTCTATGGATTCAAGAGCACGAAGGAAGTGGAGTTCCTTAATTCCTCCAGATGGCTTGTAGGATTCAAAGAGAACCTTTCTTGCCCTTGGTCCCGTCTCAACAACTTTTCCATCTATAAATGGAAACAAACTGGTAACCTCTCTTTTAAGAGGAAAGTCGAAAATCTCCTGGGGATATTTGAGTTCTATTCTTCTATAATCTATCTCTCTACCATAGAATTTATCAGTAGCAAAAAAGGGTAAATTGTGCCTGCCAAAATCTTCCGATAACCCTTCCCGTTTCCAGAATTTATTGAGACCTTCCTTAAATTCCTCGAAGACCTGGTTTATAATAGGCTTAACTTCTTCACACGATTTGAGTATCTTGTCTCTAACAAAGTCCTCTAAAGGTTCAGAAATTCCACCGACTCTTATGTTAGGAGCATGAATGATTTCGCCACCTATTGATTCTAAGACTTCCCCTGTAAACTTTCTGACTTTCTGAACTTTCCTGATGAAGGCGAACCTTTCTTCCCTGTCAGGAAAAACATCTTCAGAGACCACTATCTGATGAAGAAGGTTGTTGTAGATCCTTACAGCAAGTCCAAGAACCTCCCTGAGGAGTTCTGCCTCTTCCGGAACATCAATTCCTGCAGCTGATTCAACAGCTCTCGCTGAAGCTATAGAATGGGTTATCTGGCAGAGACCACAGATTCTCGAAGTAATTATGGGGGCTACAACAGCTTCTTTATCTAAGAGTAACGTTTCAAATCCTCTAACCGGAACAAGAGCATAGTAATAACCTTTTCTAACTATTCCATCCTCAACTTCAAGGTAAAGTCCTGAATGTCCTTCTGTAAGAGGGATTCCCTCAAGGTTAATTACTTTTCTCAATTAAACCTCCGTAAACCGCCTGTCCAAGAGAAATGCCACCATCGTTCGGTGGAACCAGCTGGTGAATAAGCACTCTGAAACCTTTCTCTTCTAACTTCCTTGATAGTTTTTCAGTAAGTATTTTATTCTGAAAAACACCTCCAGAAAGAGCAACAGTATTTATTCCTGTCTCATCTCTCAACTTCAAAGCTATTTCCATACCTACTTCAATAACAGTATTGTGAAACTTCCTTGCTATATCAGGCAAGGATTTTCCCGACTTCAAATCTTCAACTACTCCTGAGATTACCGGTCTCCAATCAACTTCACTGTTTAAAACTTCAAATTCATAAACTTGAGTAGTTTCAGACTTTAAAGCAGCTTGCTCAAGAAGTATTGCAGCCTGAGCGTGGTAAGAAACTGTTTCTCTAATTCCTAAAATAGCAGCAATCCCGTCAAAGAGCCTTCCCATACTGGATGTAAGAGGTGCATTGATTCCTTTCTCTATCATCTGTCTTATGAATCCAATTTTTTTCTTATCTGTTTTAAGAACAGATTCAGGTTCTATCTCAGCTTCCAAAAGAAGAGAGATTGCTACTCTGTAAGGTTCTTTAACAGCCCTATCTCCTCCTGGAAGTCTGAAAGTTCTCAAATGGAAAGCCCTTTTAAACTCTGTATAACCTGCAATCAAAATCTCTCCACCCCATATAGTACCATCTTCTCCGTATCCTGTCCCGTCAAAAGCAAGTCCAATAACATTTTCCTCTAACGGGATTTCGTTTTCAGCCATTGTAGAAATTATGTGGGCATGGTGATGATAGACCTTAACCAGTTTGTCTCCAAATCTTTTCTCTCCAAATTTTGTGGAGTAGTAGAGTGGGTGGCGGTCACAAACAACAACTTCTGGTTCGACTTCAAAAAGCTTCAACATATCCTCTACAACTTCTTCAAAAAACTCCTCAGCTTTTAAATTATCTATATCCCCTATATGTTGAGAGAGGTAAACTTTATTCCCTTTTGCAACTGCCACTGTATTTTTCATGTGAACACCGAGGGCAATGACAGGTCTTTTCAATTCAAACGGTAAAATAACGGGAAGTGGAGCAAAACCCCTTGAACGTCTTACTGGAATCTGCCTCCCTGCCATTATCCTGACAACAGAGTCATCACACCGCCTTGCAATACGCCTATTGTGAATCAAAGCAGCATCGGCTATCCTGCCAATAATCTCAACAGCTTCTTCGTTTTCTTTTATTATTGGCTCATCGGTTATGTTAGCGCTTGTTGCAACTATTGGTTTCCCAAACTCTTTAAGAATTATATGGTGAAGAGGTGTGTAGGGTAGAAAAGCTCCAACGGTTGAGTTTTCAGGGGAAATTGAAGAGGCCAGGTCAGTTTTCTCTTTTTTTTCAAGGATAACAATGGGAGACTCTATGGATTTTAGAGCTCTTTCTTCAAGAGTCGAAATATACGCATAATCCTTAACTGTTTCAAAATCTGGAAACATTACTGCAAAGGGTTTCTCTTCCCTGAGCTTTCGTTTTCTGAGCTCCTTCACCACTTCCTCATTTGTAGCATCACAGATGAGATGAAACCCTCCAAGTCCCTTTAGGGCTATAATCTTTCCATTCTTCAGATATTCAACGGTTAACTCTATTGCCTTTTCTCTTTCCGCAACTGCCTTTTTCTCCTCGTTTATAAAAGTTACATGAGGTCCACAGATCGGACAGGCATTTGGCTGGGCATGAAAACGCCTATTTGAAGGGTCTTCGTATTCTTTCTTACACAAAGAACACATTTCAAAATTCTTCATAGTGGTGTTTGGTCTATCGTATGGCAACTTCTCAATTATTGTAAATCTGGGACCGCAATTGGTACAGTTTATGAACGGGTATCTGTATCGACGATCGTCTGGATTAAAGAGTTCTTTTAGACATTCCTCACAGGTTGCAAGGTCTGGAAGGACTGAAACCTGAACTTCACCGCTCTTTTCGCTCTTTTTAATTTCAAACGTTGAATATCCTTTCTCTGGAAGAAACTTGTACTCTAAGCTGTAAATTTTTGATATCTGAGGTTTTTCTTCCTGAAGCCTTAGAAGAAATTCTTCAAGCTTCTCCTTTTTTCCTTCAACTTCAATTAAAACTCCAGATTCTGAATTCAAAACATAGCCTTTAAGTCCTATCTCAGTGGCAAGTCTATAGACAAAGGGTCTGAAACCCACTCCTTGAACGACACCGGTAATGAGGATCTTAAGGTTCATTGAATAATCCTGAACTCCTATTTGTATTTGCCTGTTACATAATTAAGGTATTCTTCCGTTGTTTTCAACTCCTCTTAAACACGCTTTGAAAAGCCGGGCTTTCTCGCTTAAATTTTCTGTAAAATCTTGGATGATATTAAACTTCGACCTCAGGAGGTTTAGTTGGAAGTTATCTGGGCGCCGTGGAGACTTTCCTACGTAAGTAAAGTTACTAAGGAAGAGAGAAGAAGTTGCTTTATCTGTAATGCTATAGAGGATGATTCGACAAAGGATAGAGAGAATCTGCTTCTTTACAGAGGCAAAAGGGCAATAGTGATTCTCAACAGATTTCCTTACAACACTGCACACCTTATGGTTTGTCCTGTGAGACACACTGGAGATTTTCTTTCTCTTCTTCCGGAGGAAATGGCAGAAATTGACGAACTCCTGAAACGTTCCATAAGGGCAGTAAAGAGGGCTTACAATCCGGATGGCTTCAATATCGGTCTGAATCTGGGAAGAGTTTCAGGGGGAAGTGTTGATACTCATATCCACTATCACGTCGTTCCAAGATGGCTGGGAGATACCAATTTCATGCCTGTTGTTGGAGGAGCAAAAGTAATTCCCCAGTCCCTTGAAGAGACTTACGATATTCTCAAGAAGTTCTGGGAATAGAAATGATAGATCACTTAATTAGAATTTTTAATAGGAAAGAGAAACCTTCTGTTGCAGGTTATCTCAAGAAGCTTTCGATAAATAGGCAGGATCTGATCGAGCAGATTCCTGAGATTGATGTAGAAAATCCGGTTAACGCTTATGTGACACTTGCTATCTTGTTGAAAGAAAAAGGAGAGTTCTACAAGAGTTTAAAGATCCTTGAGAAACTTAAAAAAGAGAACCTTTCTGAAAGTGAGAGAAAGCTCGTCTATCTTAACCTTGCACTTGTCTATAAAGCTGCTGGTTTTATAGATAGAGCAGAAGAAGCTTTAAAAGAAGGAATTTCTCTATTTCCATCGGAGAGTTTCTTTTACTACGAACTTGCCCGGATAAAGAAGATTTCAGGAAAGTTAGAAGAGGCAGTAGAACTCCTTGAGAAAGCTGTTGAACTTAAAAAAGAGTTTGAAGATGAGCTTATTCACACCAGACTTTACCTTGCTGATAGCTACATTGAAAAAGGAAGAACAGACAAAGCTTTCAGAATTCTCAGGAAACTTGAGATTAAGATACCTATTCCTCTCTTCTATTACGTTCTTTCAAAACTATACTACTCTGTTGGGGAGATAGAACGGGGGTATAGAAAAGCTCTTCAGGGCATGAAGCTCTCTCCAAAGCATCAAGCACCATTTTTGAAGGTTATAGAGGAGTTTGAAGGACTTTCAATAGAGAAGCTTAAAAAGATAATAGAGGAAATCGGATTATCTCCTAAGCTCGGAAAACTGCTTGCCAGTAAACTTATCGAATCTGGAGAACGTGAGGAATTACTCAATTTGCTTGACAAACTCAACAAGAAATTTCCTTCTGATCCAGAGATCAAGGAGCTCTACCTTAAAAGTCTGTGGGAAGCAGGAAAGAGAAAGCAGGTTGTTGATGAAATTGGAAATTTCCTCTTTATTTTAAAACAGAAGAAAAAAAGTTTTAAGTGCGAAAACTGTGGTTACGAAACCGATACTTTTGACTGGATATGTCCAAGGTGCAGGCAGTGGGAAACTCTGGAGATGAGCTGTGAGGACTGACCGGGAATTCTGGAAAGCTTTTCTAAAATCCGCAAAACACGGAAGAATTCATAAATTCTTGAAATTCATTTTCATAGTTGCTTTTCTCTACTTCTCTTTCTTAATAGGAAAAGATCTCATTTCTT